>JAEOTN010000046.1 GCA_016839865.1 Promethearchaeota archaeon
CCCTTTATTTGGTTCATACCAGGAGGAAAAGGCATCCATACAGTACGAAGGGATGACAAATTCATTGATTGGTTGCGGAAAACTATCGATAGTTCACATTTAACTCTCTCTGTTTGTACAGGGACATATGCAGTAGCTCAGACAGGTCATCTTGACCTAGAACCAGCAACAACCCATTGGCGACATTTGGATCCATTTGCAAAAGAATTCCCGCATATTACATTAGATGTAAATGCTCGTTACATCGAGACACCTAAAATTATTAGCACTGGTGGTGTTTCTTGTGGTATTGATGGGGCACTAAAAGTTGTTGCCCGTTTGGTTTCAGAAGATGCTGCACAAAGAGTAGCAGAGGCAATTGTTTATCCTTGGCTAAGTTGAAAAGTAGGAGGTTAATTTCCTAGTAAATTAATTGCTTTTACAGCAGCATCCATGCAATCTAGCTTTCTCTCTGGTATTGGGTCCCAACCTCTTCCATCTGAATTTTCAGCGATTAACAGATACTTCCATATTTCTTCTTTTTTCGTTCCATCTTCATAATTTCTAAGCTTTGAACGGATTTCATCACATAGCAACTCTAGTTTGATATTATCCGGATCTCGAGTCCATAACTCCCAATTCTGGTCTGGTGTCCAGCTTGAACTTTTTACATACGTTGATGATGCATTATTCCAATCCGATTTAGTAGGTATTTCAGGATTAAAATTGTTGTCCACGGCTAAGCGCATGAAATCAATAAACGCGGAGGGGTCGATTGCCATCCCCTCAGCAACTTCACGGTAACCAATGAATTCGAGATCAGTTGCGTATGGTACAAATATTGATTCTTTTCCTTCGTGTCTCTTGCGGATAGTCTTCCACACCTTAATTTGTCTTTTGGGGGTAACCCAAGGAACTCTTCTAGAAACAGCTAATTGTGTAGTTGTATTGATGGCTGAAAATCCTGGTAAGATCGGAAATGTAACGGAAGGATCATTAGTCAGCATCACTTTTGTTGCTAAATCGATATTTTTCTCTTGTTTTTTTAGCAATCGAAAGGAATTAAGCGTTCGATATAATTTACGCAATCCCCAAGCCTTGTCTACGGCAAGTAAGTGAGAGGTAAGTCGAGTTGGCTGTTTTTTGACTGGAGAATATGAATTTGGAAATTCAAGGGAATTTTGAATTGCTTCTCCGTCACAGAAAATAAATTCATACCCCTCTTCAATTAAATAATTTGGCAGAACCGGATCAATTGAAAGTTCTGGGGGGAAGAAACCAACCGGATTTGTGTTTAGGTATTCTTGAACAAGTGTTTTATGTAACTTGATTTGTTTTCTTGTGTCATCAGAAGGTAGTAGGGGAAGAATTGGATGAGTATAAGTACAACCAGCGATTCTAATTTTGTTACTTTCAATCAATTCATTTAAGATTTTTAGAACTGTTTTATCGTGTTCCACAAAGTATTCTATGCTCAGCCCAGTAATATTCAATAAAACTATACCTAAATCATATTTTTGCAGTAGCCTAAGAAAGGGGAGATATGACTTCTCCGTAACTTTACTTATTTCAGACTTCGGGATCTCTGCATATGAGGTATTAATGTGGAGTAAATAAACAGATTTCATTAAAATAAATTCCATAATGCATGAATATAACTATATAGCAAGCTTAGTAGCTAATTCTGTAAAATCATGATTTGAAATATTCACTATCCTCCTTTTCAAAGCTAATTCCCATTCCTCTACATTTTGATAGGTACTTAGTTTTAGGTAAACCAATTCATTTAGTACTATTCCATTATGTAATGGTGCAACGTATATTGGTTCAATTCCATATACTGGCGTAGTAGCGTTTTTTGTAACTGAGACGATTTCATATTCTGCAATCAGTGTTCGAATATTTTGTCGTCCTACTATAGCAAATAGTAATCTATCAAACAGTTTCATATCAAAGTTAACAATGATTTCTCTGTTTTTCCGAGCATCATAAAATTCATCATTTTGAACGATTACAAGAAATGATTTAGGGTCACCCAAGCTATTTCAAATGTTAAACAATCCGACAATATCAAATTATTGTTAGGATCCTCAAATAATCTGTGAATTGTGCTATAATCAAATCAAAAAAATGGGACTGCTCCACTAATTTGAAAACACATTCGACCTTTGAGTACATGATGGAAGATCCAAATTTCTTTCTCTTCATCCTAAAGGAATCAGATTTTAGGAAATTAAGATACACAAAAATACTTAGAAAGCGTGGTGAAAATATAAAAACCTACGTAGAGGTGAATGAGAGAGACCAAATACTAATTGCAATTAGGAAGAAATTTAGGTCAGATCGTTCGATTATTGCTGAATATGAGATAGATAAGAGAATTGAGACAGAAAAGCAAATTGCTTTGACTTTTGAACCAATTTATGAAGCCCCTCCTCATAATTTAGTAAAATTAGATGACATGCTGTTTCTACGATTAAACACCATAAATGGAATTGAGCTTTGGAAAGAAGCAATGAGATTTCCCATTATCAAGCTGACAGAAAAAGATTTTGTCTTTTTATCAAAAAAACTGACATCTTAAGCCGCGATTTAACGATTTGTAACCTTTTTTACTTTGTGAAATTGAACCATTTTCAGAAGATTTTATTGAAAATGTTTGAGTTACAATAGGTAGAATTAATCTAAAAGAAAATTTTGCCGACATGTATCACATTGGCCTCTCCTGAATCTATTAATCTCTTAGCTAAAGGAACCGTTGATTCCCTATTTGATGAAATAGATAAACTTCCGATGCTTGAAAAGCGTAATTACATTGATGATTGGATAATCCACTTTGCATCAACTAATCCTGTCTATGAACCAGCAGATGATGAGGAGCTTATTGATGCCTACCTATTTATCAAAGATAACCTTGTATCCAATTTCTCAAATGTTTATGTTGTTGGAGATTCATTTGGGTGGAATTCGGAAGAACATGAATTAGAAAAAATTAAAAATACTAATTGGTTTTATATTAAATTTACTCGTGAGAAGGGAGCAAGAATAAATTACTTAATAACACCAATTGAACATGTTAGCAGTACAGATGTGCCCAAAAGAATTGAAGGACATCAATTGAAATTGGATAACCGAAATAAAGATACAGCACAAGATGAACGTATATATTCTGTAGCTCAATTTCCTGGTTTCATTCCTTTTCCAGAACTATCTTCGGACGAAATTAAGTATAATACTCTCCGCTTACCTAGAAAACTACAAGGATCGCGTACTGCCAAAATAACAACCATTAAACGAAGTGAAAAAGAAGTACCCAAAAAACTCATCCTGTTACATGACGGTGAAGTGTCTATTGATTTGATGAAAATTGATAAGATTCTGAAACTAGGCATTGACAATACGAGATGGCCTAGTTTGGCTTTGGTCAGTCTGACCGTGAAACCAGAAGATCGGATACAGGAATATGGTAATGATGGACATCAATATTCATC
>JAEOTN010000263.1 GCA_016839865.1 Promethearchaeota archaeon
GGATCAGCATTCACATCAAACGTATAGTACGGAAATGAATAGAATGGATCAGCATTCACATCAAACGTATAGAATGGAAACGTATAGAATGGATCAGCATTCACATCAAACGTATAGTACGGAAATGAATAGAATGGATCAGCATTCATATCAAATGTGTAATAAGGAAAAGTATAGTATGGAGAACTTTCAAGTGGATTGGAATTAAATGAGTTCAAACTAAAACCGTTTGAACTGCCTGCAACCACTGGGATAGTCCCAAAACTCATCCCAACTAACATAAAGATTGTCAGTATCTGTAAAACTTTTATTGACTTCAGCCTAACACCCTCTGTATAAAATAAATACGCATCCAAAATATATATCTCTTCTAGGGAAACTTTCCACATAAAATTCGTCTAAATAATTATTATAAAAATAAGCATTAATCCATAAATAACTAAAAATAATAGATTATTTCTTTATTGGTAAAATTATATGTGCGAGTATATAAACTACTGTGCAGTTTAAATACTAGGAAAAGTGTCCGCTTATAATCCTCTATTTATAAACAATTTATAAACATTAGAAATCGAATACAAAATTAACATCGTAATTCTTAGCGCTCTTTTACTTCAGCTCAAAAAGGAATAAATAATAAAAATATTGCAATATATTTTAAATATCTTCCACATCAGATTTAAACACAATTTCAATAAGACCCTCAAGAATTTCCCATTGTGGATCTTGCTCAGTAAGATAAATATCAGATTCTAAATAATCTATTACTTTCATTTTAGCCAGTTCGTGTGAGAATCTTTTGAATTTCTTTCGAATGGAATAAGTCTCATCATCTACAATCAAGATAAGCAAATTTTGATCACTAATTCGTTCGATTAGTAATACATGATTTTCTTGATCAATTCTTGTGAGCATCCCACCACCAAACAGTTCTTGGGAAAAACTGGTTAGAGCCCCAAGAAAACCACCCACTAACACTTCATCAAATCCTGCCTCGCCCGTTCTAAATGAGTGAGTGTATAATGTTGTACCCGTTTTTTGACCAATGATACTCAGCATAACTGGGGTTTTTTCAGTTTCTTTCGGTTGTGCACCAAGGGTTGTTGATTGGAACTGAAGATTTGCTAGTAATCGTTTTGACTCCATCGTAAAGATTATCGGCAAATATTCAGTTGATAACCAGTCTTTGATAAGTTCGGTATCCTTTGTAGCTATTTGTGTACTTAGGAAGTCGATACGACGTTTGAAAATCTGAAGTTCGCTATATTGTTCACTTTCTTGAAGGTCATGAGAAATTGATTCAGCCTTATCATAAAGTGTTCTAGCTTCTAATTGATTCTCAACTGCAAGATACAGATATGCTTTCATAAGAGTTGAAATTGTTTCATAAAAGACATTATCCATTTTTCCTATGAGAGGGGCTAAATCATCAAGTAAAGCAATAGCTTCCAAGAGATAATGTTCATTTTGTTCAATGAGGTAACGTTTCAAAAGAATTTCCAAAAGAATCGTCGAGAGGTCTAAACTAAAATCATAATGACCATTTTTATCTGCACTTTCAATCCCTGACAGTATGTTTTCATTCGCGTTGTTTAGATCTCCAATAGCCACTGAATATACAGAAGCAGCATTATAATACCATAGTGACGTGTAAATATCTGTTTCTTTTCCTTCAACTTTATCCTGCAAATCTTTCAATTTATTTAGATTCTTACTCGCCTTTTCTTTATTGCCTAATTTAGAATAAAAGTAACAAAGATAAGAAAAGGTTGCAGGTTCAATAATATTGGTTTTTGTTGATAAATTTTCTGCCCAATCTACTAAACGAGAAGCTTCCTGATATTTTTTCTCATCCAAATACGATTTAGAGATTTGAACCATGTTTGAGATTGCAGGTCGATAATTTTTAAGGTCAACCATTGGCTGCAATACACTTTCAATATATTGTCTTCCTTCATGTCTTAATCCCTTAGAAATTAAAGATGTTCCTAGATTTGCACCAACTGCTGTAAAACCACGTAAATCATGGACAATTTCGAAAAATTTGTATGCCTCTTTAAATGACACATCTGCATCCTGCATTTTTTGACTTTGCAGTTGAGATATCCCTAATAAATTATAGAAATAACCCTTTAGCCATGGATCCTTAATGTTGGGAACCCAAGATTGCATCGTAGAAACTTCTATTTCCATTTCTTTCGGCTGTCCAGACATAAATGCACGTATTACTTTCAAAATATTCTCATAAAACAGAAGGTCAAGAAAATAATCCTCGGAGACAATTCGTTTAATCCGGTAAATACTCGATTTACTCTCGAGTGATTCAATTGTTTGCGTCACTTCATCTAGTTGACGACTGTATGCTTGAATAAGACCAATTGTAAATTTAGCTTCGAAAAATACCAAAATATCAACTAGGGATAAATCATCAACCTCAAATGAAATGCTTTCGACTGCTTTAGTGCATAATTCCAATGCTTGGTCAAATTGATTTTGATAGGTTAAAATTCTTCCAACAAATGGGAAGAACTGAATTTTTTCCTTGTACTTAGAGATATTCCACAATTCAAAGAGATCATCATACTTTGCAGCAATAAAAGATAACTTGGCATAAATGTAAAACCAAACCGTGGAGGGTTCACCATAGACCATTAAGGTTTTATCTATTGCTTCGATTATCCTAAGATATGGTTGTGTATCTTCGGATATGGATTTAAGAGAGTGGTAAAAGCTTTCTTTCTCATTATCCGGGATTTTCGAAAAAACATTTTGGTACTCAAGTGGTATGATATTTTTACTAGCATCTTTATCAGAAGAAAGCACATTATCTTTTATGTTAGTATATTATTTTAATTTTCCTTACATCACCTAGCGTATAATTAAGATTATATTTCATCTGCTCTTTAATTGTAATATTAATTGCACGTCGATATTCGGATTGCGCAAATCGAAGAATGTACGATAATGTTGTTAATGTTTTGTCACAAATACGAAATTCTGTATCGTACTATACTAGTTCCAATAAGCATAAGGCCTATTGTAGGTAATAACCAACCCAATGTTGATTTAACAATTGAATTATATTTTGTCTTGAGTTCCCAAATACTCAATGTTGCATCATGATCTCCAATTGCTAATAATTTTCCATCAGGACTCCACGAAATTGCGCTTAGATGTTTGTCAGAAACACGAGTTCTCAATATTTTTTCTCCTTTGGTGCTATCGTATATCGACAGCTGCCCTTTACTACTTTCCCATATAATTTTATCATTTGTAGGATTCCATTTTACTGAATACATGTTCTGATTTGATGTTACCCATGATTGCAGGATTGTTCTATCAGAAAAACGTAGAACTATAAGAAGTGAAGACGAACCAAGTACAATCTTTGTACTATCTAGGCTTATACTAATTGCAGTGGTGGTTATTGCACTCTCATACCCTAAACTGATTTCATTTGTTAAGTTCATATCCCCGGAAGATATATCCCAGTATGAAGAAGAGTGAGAACCGTAAAGCACTGCAAGGATATTTCCATTTGGACTAAAGACTAATGATCGAATACTAATCATTGTATCCAGATAACTTTGAATTGTTCCATTATTAAATGCTTTAACGATAATTCTACCATCGTTATAACCCAAGACTATACTGTTACTACTTGGGTTCCAGCTCATTGTATTCACATATGATGCCGAACTCATCCAATCATGAAGCATGACTCTTGAATCAGTATCCCAAAATCTAATATGGCCATCTAGTGAGGAAATTGCTAATATCTGATCCATAGGATGCCAAGCCAATGTGATTGCGTTATCCA
>JAEOTN010000264.1 GCA_016839865.1 Promethearchaeota archaeon
AAAAATAACAAACTCAATAAATTGCTAGACACGGTTTTTACTAATATATGAGGTACCAAATAAGATTTTTCATCTAATTTGTATTTATTGATTAAAGAGATTAATTTTAAATAGCTATAAATAGGTAAATACATATTATGGAGGAAGTAATTTTTTATGTGGGAATAGGTATTTTTACTATTACTACAATAATGTTCCTTGTTTTAAAAAAAAAGAACCCAAAAGTAGCTTCCCTAAACATGATTGTCAATTTCATAACAATTGCGTCTTATATTCTCATGGTGAGTGAATTGGGAGTGATGTCTGCAATGAGTGGAGATTCTATTTACTGGACACGATGGGCATTTTATGCAATAAGTTGTTCATTCTTGATGTTTGAAATTTCAATGATTCTAGAAATAGATAACAGATCTACCCTTGAAATCATAGTATTTAACTCCATGGTAATGATAACTGGATTATTTGCCAGCATTACGGAAGGTCCTGTGAAATGGCTTTTTTTCGCACTGAGTTCCATTGCTTATGTGAATGTGCTTTATAATATCAGCAAAAACCGTTCGGAGCAAAAATTTATAATTATTTTTGTATTCATATTTTGGTCAGGTTTTCCAATAGTCTGGTTAATTTCACCTGCAGGATTTATGATTTTGAATTCTTTTTGGACCGCACTAATTTACTTGATCCTTGACTTGATAACTAAAGTATATTTTGGATACCATACAACATTCAAGTTTGTTAAAGAATAAAATTAGAATTTTTAATTTCTTTTTTTTTATCGATATATATTTTGAAAACGAAAATCTAAATGATACTTCATTTAGTAAAGATTTAATTTTAATTTCACTGTATGGTCAATACAGTATAGCTCTTCTAACTATGAATACCTGGATCAAGATATGGTTCTTTGGAATAAAGTATCTTTGGTTTTTTCTTCCTCAGTTCGACTATTAATGCTTCTTCGGTGAATTCTTTAAGGTTTAATAATGTCCAACCGTGAACGCCCCCACTTGTTAATTTGTCCGGGCTATGCATATCTGTTCCAGTAAGCATTCCAATTTTTCCAATATGTTTCATACAAAAATCTAAGGATTCTTGATCAAAAACATTTTCCGGTTGAGAATCATCGTTAACAACCTCGATATAATCAACTCCCCATTCCAAGAGGGTTTCTCGGGTTGGATGATTTTTATATTTAGCTTCGTACAAACTCCATGGAATGTGATTACAGACAACAATACCCCCTTGATCGTGAACTTTGTTAATTGCGTTAATTATCTTTTCGTCTTTGGGCTTATAAGATATTCTAGTGTCCCACTTTGAGATGCCTAAGAAATTTAAGTGAAGCCTAGCTGTTGTCCATTCAATGCCACTAGTTATTAGAATACCTTTTTTAATGTATTCATTCTTAACTTTATTGATTTTTTCTAAATGCCGCATGTTATTATGATCAGTTATGGTTAACCCGTTGAAACCCATAGCTATATGCCATTCAACATTTTGCTTAATTGAGAGTACTCCATCACTGAAGTATGTGTGAGAATGATGATCGTAAATCAAATTGTAAGCCTTTTTGTCATATACAGGGGGTATATGAGGTGTAACTTTTTTCCAATCATCATCAGAATAAGCGCTTGATCGAGGCATAATGTTGGTATCTTATTTAGATTTTCTGTTATATACTTCTTTCACAAAATAACTTGCTACATTCTCAGAAAAAGTGTTAGGGCCAAAACCAGCATCAAATCCTAACTCTTTCGCAAGTTCATTCGAAATTCTTGGACCACCGCATATTAAAACGATTTTATCCCTTATCTCTTCAGCTTCCAGTAGGTCGACTAGGTTGGTTAAATTTCTCACATGAATATCTTTCTGCGTTACAGTTTGGGAAACAAGAAGGACATCAGCTTTTAATTCTACTGCTTTTTTTACGAATGTTTCGTTTGATACTTGACTACCAAGATTATAGGCGTCAATCATCTCGTATCGTTCTAAACCATAATGACCAGCGAAGCCTTTCCGGTTCATTATCGCATCAATACCCACGGTGTGAGCGTCGGTACCTGTTGTAGCTCCAATGATAATCAATTTTCGATTAAAATTAGTCTTAATGAAATCATTAATCTCTTCCATGGGCATGGTTTCAATTTCAACTGATTCTACCTTGATTTTAGTATAGTCTATAGAGTGTTTTAGACTCCCGTACAACACAAAATAAGTGTATCCCTTATCTAACGATACATGATATGCTACCGAAGGCTCTTCTATCCCCATCTTTTTAACTAATTCTGTCGCTGCAGATATAGATTTTTCTCCATCGTCTACAGGAAGACTAAAACTAACTTGGATTTTTCCGTCATTTATTGTGTCTCCATATGGTTTGATTTTGGTAAGATCTAGATTTTTGTCAAATTCTTTCCTATCCATAGAATAGTGTCCACCACCCATTATCTTTGACCTCCTAAGTGTAATTCTTTAGACATTAGTTCCAAGAAGGGATTAAAATAGTCTTTACTTTTTGGAATTACGCCTTCTAATCCCTTCCCTCCATCGATGGGTCTTTTTATTTGCGCAAAAATTCCTTTTTCAATCGTTTTAAACAGACCTTCCCCTTCAATCTTAGTTAATAGTTCAAAAGCGTTCTTTAATACTTCGGATGCTCGTTTTTGTATGATTCCCCCTTCTTTAAATGTAATTTCGTTTCCTAAATCTTTCATATTTTTAAAAATATATCTAGCATTTTCAATGGATAGAGCCCTATCTGACATGAAAGGAGTGTGAATTCCCTCAGTTAACATGCCAAGTAAGTGAATTCTCTGCTTTGTAAGAATTGTAATCATGTTGAACAAAGCATCTTGAACATGACCTTTAAAAATGTTTCCTGTCATGTATTTTGTAGGGGGCATGTATTTTAACGGGACATTTGGGAATATTTCTCGAGTCATTTGTGCTTGGGCGAGTTCATAAACGAATCCGTTTTCCAACTCAGGATTCATTTCAAACGCATGCCCTAAACCCATTTGATCTTCACTTAATCCTGCTAATTTCGCAAATTGTTCATTAATGAACTGTGATGCAAGTACAGTATGAGCTGCTTCAAAAGCATCATCGGTAGTAAGATAATTGTCCTCTCCGGTATTGATGATTACACCTGCATAAGCATTTATCATCCTTGAAAAATATTGATCAATCATCGTTCTTTGCATATTTATATCTCTAAATAAAATTCCATATAGCGCATCATTTAACATCATATCTACTCTTTCAAACGCTCCCATGGCAGCAATTTCTGGCATACAAAGCCCTGAACAATAGTTAGTGAGTCTAATATATCTGCCCTCTTCTTCACTAACTTTATCTAAAGCTGATCTCATAAGACGAAAGTTTTCTTGCGTTGCATAAGTTCCCCCAAAACCTTCATTTGTAGTGCCATAGGGCACATAATCCAATAGACTTTGCCCAGTAGAGCGTATTACAGCAATAACATCGGCACCTTGTCTTATTGCAGCCTGTGCTTGAACAACATCCTCAAAAATATTACCTGTAGCAACAATTAAATAAATCAGGGGCTCAGTTTTTTCCCCATACCTATTAATCAATTCTTCTCTCTGTTGTTTGTTTCGTTTAATAATGTCTAAATTTTTCCGTGTCAGAGAGATTAATACTTCCTTTATCTCAGTTATGTTTTTTAAAGGAAATTCTGTTATGTCTAGCCGTTCTTGAGAAATCTGTTCTGCAATATTTTGAGGAGATTTATTCGTGTATAAAATAGCATTCCCAAGGTACAATGCAATGCCGTTGTTGAGTAGCTCTGATTTATGAACATGGTCTACTACAATATTGGGCAAAGGAACTCCAAACTCATCAATTCCATCAATCCCTAACAATCTACAAACAGTTCGTTCTATTGATGTAGTAGTGTGCTTGACAATGAATTTTTGAGTATCAATAGCGATACTTTTTGCGATTTTCCTCGCACCTTCTACTAAAGAAAAATCCAATTTCAATTTATTCATGTGAGTTTCATCTCTAAAGATAATTTTAATAATCTAATGTCTAAATTATAAGTTGTCACTAAAAAAAATTAAAAAAAAATTACTGAGGAGTGCATTCAAACTTCTTTCCGTTAATTCTGTTAATGTGTTGAT
>JAEOTN010000047.1 GCA_016839865.1 Promethearchaeota archaeon
AGCTTTCACATCAAGTGGAACTAATTCATTCTTTTCTGTAATTGCAAATGGGTTTAGTTCTAAGAATGTAAAGTCTTGATCTACAAAAACTTGATATAATCCCTTGATAAATGGAACAATATTTTCTCCAATCTTACCAAGTTTAGGTAGTTTCTCTTCCAATTCAAAAGTGTTAATATCAGTTCCGATTGGAATCTTTATATGAGTAACCTTATCCCAATTTTCCTCAATAAAAATCCCACCTTCTAATGAGAAATGAATTGTATCTCCATCTCGATTAGTTGTAAAGGACACATAATATTCCTTTTCATGAGGTACGAATGGTTCGATTAACATACGTTCGAGTTTTCCTTTCAAATTTCCGATATCACAAAAATTATCTAACTTATCAAGGCAAAACTCTTTCATTTCATCGCATCCAGCATCAAGCAAGATAAGATTTGCCTTGCCGCGTTTACCGAATAATTGATCAGGTTTTGCGACCGTTTTTCCTTGCTTGATCCAAGGGTTTTCTTCAATAATTTTATCGATATCCGTATCACAATCAATAACCGCTAGGTTATTGTGATATTTCCATTCAGGATAATACTTTGGAAGCTCTGCAGCGATAATTTTCTTAGCTGAGGCTTCATAAATCGATTTTGATGCCATACTATTATACACACTAGCAAGAGTGATGTGTAGGTCAAGATTTGATGTAAATTAAAGGTACGCGGGTACATTATCCCACTATCCACAAACGTATAGATAACCGAAATTCTGTTAATATTTCGTAAAGTGGTGTGAAAAAAAATATAAAATTATTGTTAGTTTTCTCGGATTTTTTGGAGCAACTTAGGAACATCCCACGGGGTGTCCGCAATCAGTGCACCCGCTTCTCTAAGCGCCACAATCTTCCCTTTCGCAGTTCCCGCCCCTTTACTGATGATTGCACCAGCGTGGCCCATCCTTTTGCCTTCCGGGGCACTCTTACCAGCGATATAAGCCACAACAGGTTTCTTACCGTAAGCTTTTAAGAATGTAGCTGTTTCCTCTTCTTCTGATCCTCCAATTTCACCTATCAGTACTATTATCTTGGTTTCGGGATCTTCATTATAATACATCGCAGCATCTAGCATTGTAGTTCCTCGAACGGGATCCCCACCAATGCCTACATAAGCTCGTACACCAATATCTGCATTACCAATAGCTTTTGTAATTTCGTAGGAAAGAGTTCCAGATTTTGCGACCACTGCTACGTCTCCATAATGGGCTAAATTTCCAGGCATTATGCCAAGTTTGATCTTATCAGGTACCATCATTCCAGGGCAATTCGGTCCTACCAGATGAACATCGTATTTCTTAGCTAATTCTACTAATTTGAGCATATCAAATACAGGAACATTTTCCGTAATGATGCAAGTTAAGTGGATTTTTGCTAGGATAGCTTCACGAGCGGCTCCATAAGTAAAACGTGCAGGAACGAAAATTATACTAGTGTCGCATCCAGTAGCGTCCTTCGCTTCTTGTACTGTGTTATATACAGGGATGCCATGCAATTCTTGTCCACCTTTCTTTGGGGTAACTCCTGCTACGATATTTGTGCCATATTCTTTCATCAATTTCGTATGGAACGACCCTTGACCACCCGTTATGCCTTGAACGACAACTTTAGATTTTTCACTGATATACATTATGCTCTACCCTCCAAAAGTTCTTTTAGTTTATTTACTGCTTCCAGAACATCTTGATAAGCTTCCATTCCAGCATTATGAAGTAACTCGACACCTTCTTTTTCATTGGTTCCCGTTAATCGGATTACCATTGGAGGATGATCAGTGAATACCTTCAAAGCTTCAATCACTGCTTCAGCTACTATATCGCATCGAGTTATTCCACCGTAGATATTGATTAACACACCTTTAGGATTCATCTTAAACAGCAATTCTAAAGCTTTATAGACGCGTTCTTTGCTTGCTCCCCCACCTACGTCAAGGAAATTTGCAGGTTTGAGATTTAAATCGGTTAATACATCCAATAAAGCAAGAGTTAATCCCGCTCCATTTGCGAGAATACCAATCTCTCCATCCAATTCAACAAATGAAAATCCTGCTTCTTTTGCAATCTTTTCTAACTCGGATAACTTTTTTCGTTGTAAAACCTTAGTATCGGGTTGACGAAAATCAGCATCTTCATCGAGAATCATTTTCCCATCTACTGCAAACAATCCTTCTTCAGCTAATACAAGTGGGTTAACTTCTACGAGAGTTGCTTCAGCATTATGGGCGATATCCCAAAGTGTATGGAAGAATTTCTTTGCAACTTCATGAGTTCCTTCAGGAAGCTTCAAAAATTTCACCACTTTTTCGACTTTATCATCTGTAAGACCCAGATTTAGATTAAATCCAATTTTAAGAATCTTTTCAGGGGTATCCTTGGCAACTTGTTCAATCTCAACTCCACCTTCAGCACTCGCAATTACATAGAATTGTCGACTGGAAGTATCTAATGCTACACTTGCATAGTACTCCTGCTTGATTTTTACTAAGCTCTCAATTAAAATTGCCTTCACTCGAAATCCTGTTATTATTCGTTGGAAGAATTCCGTGCATAGTGCTTTAGCTTCCTCTCTAGTTTGTGCAATCTTGATTAATCCCGCTTTCCCTCTACCGCCAATTGCGATCTGTGATTTAACAATTGCTGGAAATGAGAACTGCGCCAATTTAGCATCGATTTCCTCTGGTTTTTCAATAAGAATTGAGTCAACTAAGGGGAGATTGAATTTTTTAAAAATTTGTTTGCTTTCGTATTCGAGCAATCTCATGCTTTTGATGTTGAAGAGAAGTTCTAAAACTTTTTCGTATGATTCAATTTCTCTTTAAAATATTACAATATGGTTTTATAACTGTAAGAAACATCTTTGGTATAATGACGAGTTCTGTGAATATTGTTCTTGCTGGTGCTGCCGGTCAAGGAATTCAAACTGTAGAATCGTTACTTGTTAATTCGTTAAAAAGGTCTGGATTATTTGTGTTTGCTTCACGTGAATACATGAGTCGTGTGCGTGGAGGGATAAATTCAACTCTAATTAGAGTTTCATCCAAATCAGTACGTGCATTTGAGGATCGAGTAGATATTTTAATACCTTTAAGCAATTTAGCTATACCTCATTTGAAACAACGAATTAATAAAGACACGGTGATTTTAGGAGAGAAACAATTTCTGGATGCGGGTCCTCTATTAAAATTCCGCGCAATTGATGTAAACTTCACAGATTTAGCAACAGAAATTGGTAGTAAAATTTACGCTAATATTATAGCCTTGGGAGTAATTGCCTGTTTATTAAAAGCGAAGAGGGATGTATTATACGACCTAATTGCGGATCGATTTCAAAAGAAAGGAAAAACAATCGTTGACGGGAATAACAAGGCGATTGACAAGGGCTACGAAATCGGAAAGGTTCTGGAGGAAAAACACATTTTTCTCAAAGACTTCGAAATTAAGAAAAATCATGAAATCTCAAATGATTTGATACTTGATGGTACTCAAGCTATTGCGTTAGGAGCCATTGCAGGGGGTGTCAATTTTGAATGCTTCTATCCTATGGCACCTTCTACGGGATTAGGTACATTTCTAGCTCAGCAAGCATTGAAGTTTGGTATGATTGTAGATCAAAGCGAAGATGAAATAAGTGTAATAAATAAGGCACTAGGAGCCTCTTATGCAGGTGCACGCTCTTTAGTAACTACTTCTGGGGGAGGTTTTGCCTTAATGACAGAAGCACTCAGTTTAGCAGGACAAATGGAGTTACCTATCGTAGTTGTTGTTGGTCAAAGACCTGGTCCTTCAACAGGAATGCCAACTCGGACATGCCAAGAAGATTTACGATTAGTTCTACATGCAGGGGCTGGTTTCTTCCCTCGTATTATATTTGCACCCGGAACAATAGAAGATTCATTCTATCTCACCCAGAAAGCCTTCAATCTAACCCAAAAGTATCAAGTCCCAGTATTGATCCTCACTGACCAATACTTAGTAGATTCATATTATAATTTACCAAATCTAAATTTAGACCAATTGAAAATTGAGAATCATATTGTGAAAACATCGAAAGGATATCAACGCTATAAATTCACGGAATCTGGGATAACCCCTAGAGGGATTCCTGGATTTGGAGATGGGTTGGTGGATGCGGACTCCCACACTCATACGGAAGGTGGAACAATAACTGAAGATCCTGAAATACGGAATAAAACGGTAGAGAAACGGTTTAAAAAACTTAAACTGATTCATGATATAACTCTTCAACCTGAATTTATTGGGAATGAAAAGACCTTTGAATACTTGATTGTGAGTTGGGGTAGTAATTACCATTTAATCAAGGAAGCACTGGAAAAAATAAATCGCAATGATATTGGTTTTCTCCATTTCAATCAAGTCTACCCTATTCATCCGTGTGTTCATGATTATCTTTCCAAAGCGAGAGTTCGAATTGGAATTGAACAAAATCCCACAGGACAATTTTCCAATTTAATCGAGAATGAAACTCACATCAAAATGGATCATAAAGTATTGAAATATAGTGGATATACTTTCTCTGTTGAGGAATTAACCTCAAAAATCAATTTCTGTATTGGTGGAGGTGATTCCAGATGAGTACAGAGTTTAGTAAGGATGTGATTAAGCATTGGTGCCCTGGTTGTGGCAATTTTAGCGCCCTACGAATTATGGAAGAATCATTAACAGAATTGAAGTTCAAACCAAAAGATATAGTAATTGTTAGCGGCATCGGACAAGCTGGAAAGTTCCCTCATTTCATGGAATCACACTCGTACAATGGATTACATGGTCGTTATTTATCTACTGCATTAGCAGTGAAAGCTTCCAATCCAAAGTTACAAGTGATTGCTGTATCTGGAGATGGATGCACTTTAAGCGAGGGAGGTAATCATTTTCTTCATACCATTCGCTATAATCACGATATTGTAAATTTAGTTCATAATAATGGTGTGTACGGCTTAACTAAAGGGCAAGCATCCCCTACCAGTTCCCTAGGATTCAAAACAAAAGTCCAAACTTTTGGTGTCATCAATGAACCATTTAATCCTCCTGCAGTTGCAATTTCACTAAATGCATCCTTTGTAGCTCGTGCATTTGTTGGGGATATAGAACAAACTAAAGAAATACTGAAACAAGCAATACAACATAAGGGCTATGCGTTGATAGATTTGTTGACACCATGTGTATCGTTTAACAAAGTCAACACGTATCAGTGGTATAAGGATAACTCCTACTATTTAGACGAGTCCCACGAGCCTTTGAATCAAGAAGATGCAATGAAAGTTGCATTAGATTTGAAGAAATTAGCATTAGGTGTAATATATAAAAATCCATCAAGACCTACTTACGAAGAGAACATTCGGATTTATAATACAGATCCACGTCCCTTATTTGAGCGGGATTTAGACAAAAAAGAATTTGAAAAATTAGTAAATACATTTCGATAAAGGAAGAAAAATGAGAATTGAAGAGTTTGATGTATTAGTTATCGGTGCGGGACTATCTGGTCTCCGAGCAGGACTTGAATTGTCTAAAGAGTGGAATACAGCAGTTATCAGCAAAGTGTATCCAGTTCGCAGTCATTCAGGGGCAGCACAAGGAGGAATAAATGCTGCATTAGGGAATTTGCCGGAAAATAAAGACGATAATCCGCGAGACCACGCTTATGATACCGTAAAGGGTTCAGATTATCTTGCTGACCAAGATGTTGTTATGTTCATGACAGAAGAAGCTCCCAAGATAGTAGTAGAGTTTGAATCAATGGGAGCTCCATTCTCAAGACTGGAAACAGGATTAATTGCACAAAGACCTTTTGGTGGGGCTTCTCATACGAGGACTTGCTATGCAGGAGATCGCACTGGGCATGCTTTATTGCATACATTATATGAACAATGCATCCGAAACGGTGTAAAATTCTACAATGAATACTTTTTGGTAGATTTATTCAAAACGGATGATAGGATTGCTGGATTAATTGCACTAGATATGAGATCAGGTGATTTTGTATCATTTCGTGCCCCATATGTAATCATGGCTACCGGAGGATTCGGACGGGTATATAAAGAATCAACTAATGCTCTAATTAACACAGGAGATGGGAATGGAGCAGCTTTCCGTGCAGGAGTACCAATGCAAGACATGGAATTCGTACAAATACACCCTACTACACTATATGGAACGAATATTTTGATATCTGAAGGAGCCAGGGGTGAAGGAGGATTGCTTTTCAACTCAAAAGGTGAAAGATTCATGGAAAAGTATGCACCTAAAGCAATGGAACTCGCTCCTCGTGATATTGTTGCTAGATCCATTCAAACAGAAATTTTGGAAGGTAGTGGATTTGAAGATGCATATGTACATCTCGATCTGACTCATTTAGGAGAAGAAAAGATAAAGAAAAGATTACCTGGTATACGTGAAATTAGTATGTACTTTGCAGGAATTGATCCGATTGAAAAACCCATTCCTATAATGCCCGGACAACACTATAGTATGGGAGGAATTGCTACAAAATACGGTGGTGACTACGGAGAAACTGATCTACCAGGATTATATGCAATTGGAGAATGTTCCTGCTTGTCCGTTCATGGTGCGAATCGGTTAGGTGGGAATTCCCTTCTAGAAACTTCTGTGTTTGGAAGATACATAGGACGAACATTATTGAAAAAGGGTAAAGCAAAAACTGTATCCGCCGATAATATCCAAAAAGCGGAAATGGAAACACTATACGTCATTGAAGAGTTGTTAAATAAATGGGATTCGAATACAGGTAAAAAACCCGTGGAAATTCGCGAAAAAATGGGTCAGACTATGAACGAAAATCTCGGAGTGTATCGAAATCAAGAGGATTTAGAGAAAGCTATGACTAACATTCGATCATTGCAACAAGATTTCAAGAATATGCATCTTCCTACGGAAGACAGGAAATTGAATTGGGGAATAATTCGCGCTTTAGAGCTCCGAAATATGATAAATATTGCCGAAGCAACCGTAACTGGAGCCCTTTGGAGAAAAGAAAGCCGAGGTGCACATTGGAGGACAGATTACCCATCTCGAAACGATAATGAATATTTAGTGCACACAATGATTTATCCCGGAGAAAATGGTATGGAGATTAAAACTAAACCCGTAGTCTTAGGGACATTTGAAGTCAAGGAGAGGAAATACTAAATGGTAAATACACAGATTTTTTTGGTTTACCGTAATTCAGGAGACGCAAATGTGGGATATGAACGGTATGATGTACCTCTTCGACCAGGAATGACTATGTTAGATGCGTTATTTTACATTCAAGATCATTTGGATTCCACTTTTGCATTCAGATACTCATGTAGAGGAGCTATTTGTGGTTCTTGCGGGATCACCGTTGATAAGGTGCCAGATCTTGCATGTAGATTACAAATTACCGAGGTTAAAACTAAGAAGAAACCATCTCGTTTACCAGAATTCAATTTTGGAGACCATCCAGATTGGAATAAGGAAAATGAGATTCTAATTGAACCCTTGCCGAATATGCCTGTATTGAAAGATTTGGTTGTTAACATGGACAATTTCTGGAAATTCTACGAGGAAGTACAACCATACTTGACTAGAGAATATAAGGATATAGCCCCCGAATCCAGTCAATCACCTGAAGAGATGAATGCAATTGAGCGGTTAGTCTACTGTATTGCTTGTGGATTATGTTGGTCATGCCCAGTTAATGCAAAGAATCCTAATTATTTAGGCCCCATGCAACTTGCAAAAGCAAATCGCTTCATTCGGGATTCTCGGATCTCTGATAAGCACCAAAAAGAGATTTTGGAAAGAGTGCTAAATGATGACGGAGTCCCCGCATGTGAAAAGTTTTTCGTGTGCAACAGAGTTTGTCCTCGGGGAGTCATGCCAGGGACAGCAGTAAACGATATTCGAAAGATAAAAAAAACGGATTGAGCATAAAAAAATGAAATTTCGTATTGAGAAAGATGTATTAGGAGAGGTTAAAGTTCCCGAAAACGTCTATTGGGGGATCAATACCCAAAGAACGATAGAAAATTTCAAAATCAGTGGAAAAAAATTCCCTCCAATTTTTCTACATTCACTAGCGGAATTAAAAAAAGCATGTCTTCAAGCGAATCGAGAACTAAATCTCATTCATGAAGAAGAATATGAAGCAATTCTCAAAGCAATAGATGAAATTGTAGTTGATAAAAAACATCTTGATCAATTTCCTATTGATGTGTACCAGTCCGGAAGTGGTACTCAGACGAATATGAATATGAATGAGGTCTTAGCAAATCGTGCGAATGAAATATTAGGGCATGCAATGGGTTTGAAGGAACCAATTCATCCTAATGATCACGTAAATAAAGGACAGTCATCTAATGATGTAATACCTAGTGTGATGCATATTTCTTCAATACATTCACTTAGAGAATTGCTCATTCCTGCTTTGGATTCGGTTTTTAGTTCACTTTCAAGGAAAATCCGAGAATTTGATGGTATTATTAAAGTAGGTAGAACTCATATTCAAGATGCGGTTCCAATTCCATTAGCTTTGGAATTTGAAGTATACCGAACCCAAATTCAAAGAGGAAAAGCAGAAATAAAACGCATTTTAAATGATTTATCGTATATTCCGATTGGTGGAACAGCAGTCGGTACGGGTTTAAATGCCCATAGTAAATTTTCTGGACGTGTTGTTGACAATTTAACAAAAATTACAGAAATTCCCTTCAAAACTAAGCCTCTAAAAGCAGATAGCATCGCTTCTCATAATTTAATTGTACAAGTGAGTGCTATATTGCGTTCTATTGCATTATCTTTGCTAAAAATGGCAAACGATGTCCGTTGGATGGGTAGTGGGCCAAGAGCAGGTTTATCAGAGCTAATACTACCTCAAAATGAACCCGGATCATCAATCATGCCCGGGAAGATAAATCCTACACAATCGGAAATGTTGATTCAAGTGTGTTTGCAGGTAGTTGGGAACGATTTAACTGTAGCTCAAGGAGAAGCATACGGGAGTATCTTAGATTTGAATGTGTGTAAACCTCTCATGATTTATAATCTATTAGAGTCCATAGAGATTTTGTCAAATGGAATGACATCATTTGCGGAAAAATGCCTCCGCGATTTAAAAGTCAACAAAGAACACATCGATTCTCAGTTGGATAGACTATTGATGACAGTTACAAGATTATCACCACTCATTGGGTATGATAAATGTGCATATATAGCCCAGAAAGCATTAAATGAGGGTAAAACAATTAAGGAAGTCATTTTAGAAGAAAAAATAAAAATTAAAGGAAATCTGGACGAATTGCTGGATCCAAAAAAAATGGTATAAGATAAAAAATGTCAAATGAAAATCTAACTTTAGAAGATGTTCGTGCTAAAGCGAAAGTTAAATTAAAAGGGATTTGCGGAGTTTACAAAATTTGTGATGGAGATCCTAGCCGTCTCTGTCAAAGGCATTCATACGGAGGACCATTAGGAATTGGCGGTATAGGAAGTGGAGCTTCCTTTACAAACAACATTCTCGCGTTAAAAAAAATAAATTTGAAAATGCGTTTGGTTAGTGAAGTCTTCGAACCTGACACATCATATTCTTTTTTTGGACATGAATTATCAATGCCTATCATGTCAGCAAGTACTGCTGGTGTTAACAGTTTCGGCGGTGAATCTGTAATTACTGAGGAAGACTTTTGTGAAGCAGTCGTGCTAGGATGTAAAGAAGCGAACACAATTGGTTGGCGCGGACATACATATACCTACTCTTTAGATAATCCCACTGGAATCAAGGCTATAGCAAAAGCTAGCGGATTGGGTGTAAAGATTTGTAAACCTATGGAACAAGAAAAAATTATCCAATACTTCAAGAAAGCTGAGGAAGTAGGTGCAATTGCAGTTGGGGTAGATATCGACGGTGCTGGCAGTGTCGCTATGCCTAAGAATGGTAAACCCGTATATCGTAAAAGCCCCGAGAATATTCGGGAGTTAGTGAAAGCAACTTCCATTCCTGTCATCATAAAAGGTGTAATGACAGTAGAAGACGCCCAAATCGCAATGAGTGCAGGAGCAGCAGCAATAGTAATTAGCAATCATGGAGGACGAGTGTTAGATCATACTCCGGGAACCGCTGAAGTTCTTCCAAAAATTGCTTCTGTAGTTAAAGGCAAGATCAAAATTATAGTAGATGGAGGGATACGCACCGGATATGATGTTCTAAAGATGCTGGCACTTGGTGCTGAGAGTGTGCTAGTTGGACGAGATGTAATCCGAGCTGCAGTTGGCGCGGGAGAAATAGGAGTCAAATTGCAAATGGAACATCTCCAAAAAGGTCTTGAAAAAGCAATGAAAAT
>JAEOTN010000265.1 GCA_016839865.1 Promethearchaeota archaeon
CAACGACTTAAAAAAACTGAACCGTGTAACCACAATTGGGTTCACAGGTGGTGAACCATTTCTAGAATTTGATAATTTAAAATCAGGTATAAAAACCTGCTCAGAGTTAAAGATTGAATCTTCCGTAGTAACTAATGGATATTGGGCAGAATCCATATCAAGAACTAGGAATATTCTAAAACAATTACAGGGGCTAACAAAAATTGCTGTAAGTACAGATTCTTTTCATCAGGAATTCGTTCCGGTTCAAAATGTAAGAAACATCATTACGATTGCGAACGAATTTGATATTGAATGTAACGTAAGAATTAGTCACTTAAATGATCCAATGGGAGAAATTAAACAGATTCGAAAACAACTTAAGGATTTTGACGGAAAATACAAGATCTCTAATCAACCAGTTCAAGCACTAGGCCGCGGAGCAACAGAAATTGAGATAAATAAATTATACACATTTGATGTAGCAAATGTAGCTTGCACTGCAGCGGATAAAGTGTTGTTTCTTCCATTTGGAAATGTCGTAGCTTGCTGCGGTCCTTTCGATACGTGGACCGCAAATCATTCTCTAAATCTAGGAAACATAAATAACCGACCTTTAGAAGATATTTATAATTCTGCAGACTCGAATCCAATCATTCATATACTACGTCTCTGGGGACCTGGTGAACTGGTTCGAATTCTAGAGAAACAAGCTAAAGAGGAAGAAGTTACACTCAACCCTCCTTTAAAAGAAGAAAAGCAAAGCCTTTGTTCCCTCTGTAAATATGCATTGAATAGTGATACCAAACGAAGATTGCTACAAAATGCGATTTTAAAGCAAAATATATTTCATGATGTTGCTACAGCCCGGTTGATAGAGTTACAAGAGATTTCAATGCTATTAAAAGAGTAAGGGAGGTTTCTTCAATAGCAATTTTTTTTATAGCGCAATAATGGTATTAGAAAAAAGGATTTGATTTAGTATGATATTCGATGTTTGTTATCCGCAACGGAGTACTCGTGGACAGCGTGATCAATATTGATCCATGACTTCTTTCTACGCTTTCGGTCATTCCTGCGTTCACTTCCTGAATATTTTGCAGACATTTCATACTTCTGCTTTTTCTCATCCTGTTTTTGTCTCTTCTTTTCTACTACTTCTTGAATGATGATTTCAATTTCTACGTAATCATATCCAACTTTATTATCAATTTTATTTTTGACTACTTGTTGTTGGTGCTTTTCCATTTCATTTTCACCTCCAGGGCTTATTTTTTTTCTTTTCTATACTTCTCAAACATCTTCTTCCATACGAGAATTTTCTCCTGATACTCCAAATTTGGATCAGTTTGATCTTGCCCCAAGAGATTTCGTATTTGTTCCGATTTGAGACCAGTTATTTCTATCATAGGATCACAACCATTTTTTTGGTTAGATCATATTATGGCCCGTCTCATATTTAAGTCTTTGTGTCTGAATGAATCTTTAGTTAATCGATTTATGCGGTGAAAAATTATACAAAACTATTTTAAAGATAATTTCTTTAATAATCATGACCCGTGCCACATATTGTCGAATAAAATATAATGGAATGGATTTAAATAGGATAACTTTAATTACAGCATAAGGAAAAAAAAATGGAAGAAAAAATTCCAGAAGGAAAGAAATCAAAATCTCCTCGGAAATTGAAAGTTGATGAAAAAAATCGATTTCACATGGTACTTCCCAATGGGGAACAGGAAATCATTCAATTGACTGAGTCTGAAATTTATTCCTTAGAAAACTACTTCTTTCTGGTATCAAAAAACAAGTTACGTTTGGAGATTCTAAATATTTTGCAGATTTATGGAGAATTAAACATAACGCAATTAAGTCAGAAAGTGGAACAGAGTAAATCTACTGTTGCACGTCATTTGCATTCATTAGAAAAGCATGGTATTGTTGTCGCACGAAAAGCTAGAGAAGATGAATATGAACCAGGGAAAATTCCTCCTAAATTATATCAACGCAATTTGAAATTTTTCAAAATTCTACAGTATACAATTAGTCTAGTTCCTGAACCGGATGACCCAGAAAAATTGAGAGAATTTTTTAGAAGACAAACTAAGGGCATAAAAAATAGTCTCTCTTTTTTCAAATGGTTATTAGAAAAAACTGATCCTTTGTTTGACAAAATCCTTAATCAATTAGAAAACAATAATCTAGATGATGCAAGAGAGATTTGGTTAAAATATATCGATGAATCAACATCACCAGCACTTCTAGGTATAGATGGACGCTCTTTCAATGAGAAATATTATGGGGAAGTAATGGAAGCATACGAAGAATTCATGGAGAAATTCACAAAAATACTCATTAAACAAAATGCTGATCCGGAAGTAAAGGATAGAGAACATACTGCAATTTTTGCATTTTTACCTGTGAAAGACTTGTACGATATCTATAAAGAGGAAATTCTCGATAAAAAGAAACAATTATAGAAAAAAGAACTAAAAATTTAGTGATTGGTTATTTTTTTCTCTTTACCAAGACAACTATGCTTGTTATGGCGATTATTGAAGATATCAAAATAAATAGAGTCGAATATGAATCAATTACCAACCCATTTTGTATTTTTAAGATGATTAATCCATCTCCATGACAAGATAAATAAATATATTCACCAGATTTTGCAATTCCAACAATATTGTCTTGGTTATAAGTTCCGATAAGTTCTGGACTTTCTTCGACGCTGATATTTAGAACTTCTAATCCAATGTCATGCACACCTAGATAAGCAAGATTTTCCTCGATAAGAAGTGGAGACACAGCATTTTCTGCGGTATAATTGAATATTTTTGTTAAGTTATTGATATCAGTTAAATTTAGAATAAAGAAATCAGTGCTACTTATGTATGCTCGATTTTCTTCGATTTGTATGGCCCAAGTATAACCACCTTCATCAAATACATCAATTTCTGTTATTGCATGTGGTTCGGAAACATTAAGAACTTTAAATCCACTCTGAAGGCAAGCAACATAGCACACATCATCTTGTACATGAAAACGAACGAATTCATCATCTCCATCTGTGTACTCAGAAATCCTTTGAGGAGATGTTGGGTTTGTTACATTGATTAATACCATTTTCCAACTCCATGTTGAATCATGCCATTCTGCGGTGTAGGCAATATTATCAGAAACATAAACACCATCAGTCTCTCCATCCCCAGAATCTGAAATAGAACCAAGTTTGTCGATACCTGATGGATCACTGATGTTATATATCTCTAATCCATCAGCATGATCTGCAAGATACAACAAGTCACCTTCTATTACAAAATGATGGGGAACTCCTCCATCATCAAAATCGTCTAATAATTCTGGTCTTGATGGATTACTAACATCATAAGTTTTCAGACTCGCATCCATATCTATCACAAAAGCTATATCATCAACTATCTCGGTCTGAAATGTATCTCCACCTGTAGATACTTGAGCTACTTCTTTAAATTCCCAGTTACTGTCACTTGGTTCAGCGATTACTGTTATTAGGCAGGAACTTGAGAGTATCAATGAGAAAGTGAGAATAAGAATTAGTTTGAATTTTTTTTGGTCTGACATAACACATCAATGATCTATCATATTATTAAGACTTTTGTCAAGTTAGTGATAAAAGTGTAAATATTTCATATGCTTTAAAGGATTTAAAAACTGGTTGCTGAACATTGCAACCTACAAAATTCATACACGAAATTTATGAATGGGATGTTTTGAAGAAAAAAAAATAACTTTTTTATCCTTTTTCTTCAATAATACGCATATATCATCTCAGTATCTTTAGGGGTGATATTTTAACTCGTGAAATGATGATTTCACGAAAATCAAGTCTGAAATCTTATCCAAGTTGAATTTTTTCAAAGGTTACGATCCTACCAGCAGTTAAATATGGTCTAGCTGCTACGATTTGAATCTCCTTAACTAGTATCTTACCAATCTCAATGTTCCGATATTTCTTCTCAATAACTTCAATCATATCCCTTGCTTCTGTAGTATCAATTTTAATCAGGGAAATATGAGGAATGTAAGAAGGAAAATTTTTTTTCAAACCTGGAAAAGTTTGTATACATTTATTGAAAATTGCTTCTAAGTTTCGCTTTTTATCAAATACTTGTGCATATACTATTCTTTCAAAACAATTAATACCACGTATTTCTAATTCGAACGGTGATATATTATTGGTTAAATTTCTCATCTTCCCTGAGATCAATTTGATTTCAACTTGATCTTGCCAACCGAATTCATTGAGGGTTATATGAAAATAATTCGGATGAAAAAAGGTCTGACGATTATCTATAATTTCCAAATCTGCTTGAATTAATTGAAGGTTTTGCCAAAGTGTATCTGAAACTTTAACTATTGACGCTATGAATGGAGGATTATTCTTATCATAGAATTTGCGCCCATTATATTCAATTTCAGAATCGACGAATTTTGGTCTTTCTTTCTTCATGACTCTGCTGTAGTTATTCCAATTCTTTGCTAATTCATCTTCATAAGTATCCATTTCGAATCTATTCCAAATTTATAAATAACAATTTTCTATTGCGTAAGGAAACAATTTTAATGTTTTACTAGAAAAAAAGAGAAAGTGAAAAAAATATCGATTATTTACGTTTTTTTTGAACTGAATAAAACAGACCAGTTAATGCAAAAAATAAAGGAATAACCAATACGATAGAATATCCAGGAATAAGGTTGCATTTGTTATCATAAACGTCGTTATTAACACCCCGATCTTCAATGATATTTCTTAGATTACTTCCTTCGAAACAATTATCGTATACTTGATTATAACCTGAATTAACATCCAGCATAACTCCATAAAATCCATTTACGGTACCAAAATTATTGGAGATCGTATTGTAATTTGATCTTATCGCTAAAATAGCCTCACCAATTATTAAATCGATTCCATTCCTCGAGATTAAGCAGTTATTAATTTCAATCAGTATGATTCCTCTAGTGCCATTTCTAAAATTACATTCAGTAAGAGTAACATTTTCACATCCGGATAATGAAATAGCTGCTGCAGTTCCTGCACTCATAATTGTGCAATTAATAATTTTCACATTGCTACATGAACGTACCCATACTGCTCCAGAGGCGTGAACTTCATTACAATAGGTGGAACTTTGGTCTGGTTTACTATTTTTAAATGTACAATTCTGGATTATCAAATATCGATCCGTACTAGACAATTCTAAAGCCCATGATGTATTTCCCCCGTCAATTTCAAGATTTTCAATTATATATGCAGAATCCCATGATAATCCATCTGCATCACCAAGACAACAAAATTCGTCTAATTCCTCATTGCTACCGATACTAATGGGGTCGTGGCTTGTAGATGTTTCGGGTATACTCAGTGTAATTGGTGATATTAAACTTATTGAAAACAAGACCAAGATCGTAGTGAAAAATAAAAAATTAACAATTTTCAGACGAAATTTTTTTTTCATTATATTTCAGTAAATAGATCGGTCGTCTCATATTTATATCTTATGTTCTATATGAGATACTTTTTCATCTATTTTACGCGTCTAGATATTATTATAAATGTTTAAATAACGAATCTTTGTATATCTTTGTGACGTCTTATTTTTTAAAAATTATATAAGAATAAGATGATTTAACTAATATATATAATATAATTTCAAGAGAGAGATCGCTAAACAAAGGATAACAAAGGAACTCAAATGCCCGAAGAAAAATCTTTTACTCAGCCTCCAAGACTGAAAGTCGATAAAAACAATCGTTATCGCTACTTATTACCAAACGGAGAAGAAAAATTTGTCGAATTGACAGATAAAGAGATAAATACTATAGAAAACTGGTTCAAGTTACTCGCTAAACATAAGTTACGAAATGATATAGAAAATATTTTACAAGTGTTTTATGAGCTAAATGTGACCCAAATCAGCCATTTAGTGAAACAAAGTAAGGCTACAGTTGCAAGACACCTTCAATTAATGGAAGAAGACGGTTTACTTCTATCTCGTAAAGGTAAACGAGATAATCTAGGGAAGTATCCTGCAAAAATTTACCGAATAAACGAAAAGCTTCAGCAAATTCTAGAAGATAGCTCTGTACAACTCCCTCCACCACAAAATGAAGAAGAATTGATTGAATTTTATAAAACGGAGATCCTCATTCATCGAAATTTGTTATATCAGTTTAAATCATTACTAGAATATTTATCTCCACTACTCGACATGTTTGAAGAAAATCTTCATGATATTTCTGCTGCAAAAAGAATTTATGAAGAATTTTTTGACATAAAAACTACAAGAAATTTCCCAACTTTAGCGAGGATGTATTATAGTGAGAAATATTGGGATGAATATAATGAAGAATTTCTAAATTACGTGTCAAAGTCAAAGCAAGTATTAACGAAGCAAAATGCAGATTCAGATGTAAAAGAGAGAGAGTTCGTAGGATTCAAGGTCATTCTCCCAATTGCAAAACTTATTGAAGTGTATAAAAAACGTGTGTTAGATAAGAAATAACTAAAATCAAAAATTATTTTTGTGTTAATTTCGCAAGATAATTACCTTCTTCTTCCTTATACAGAATTTCACAATTCCATCCAGTTTTTTCACAATATTTCTTCACAGTATCAGGATCCACATGCAATATACCAAATTCAGGTCCAACAATATCTTTATATTCAAATCGAGTTCTAATTTCACCAAAATATCCTCCCGATTCAATTCTGAATTGCTGATATGCTAAGTGTTCAGATTTTTCTGTTTTACGAATTTCAATTGAATCAAATATAATCTGTCCATCCTTCTTGACTATTTTTTTAGCATGGAGAAGAAATTTTTCTAATCCTTTAAGATCTTGAACATTTCCGATGCTCCGACCGTATAATAAGATAGTGTCATATCCCGATTCTGAAAACTTGAAGAGATCTGAGCACCAAACTTGTAATACACCGCGTTTTTTCATGATTTCGCAAGCATTAGAGTTAATTTCTACTGCGGTTACATCAAAACCTCGATTTTGTAATTCTAAGCAATCAGCACCCACCCCTGCACTCAAATCTACAATTTTTCCTTTACAAAAGTCTAACATTTTTTTTTCTAATGATGAGAATTCATCCACTGTGCGGAAATACTTTCTTACACTCATTTCATCTCGATACCCGTCTTCTCTCACAATTATTACTGGAATATCTTCTCCACCATAATAGAAATCACGTAACGCTTGACCAAAAGGTTCCATTGCCTTTTGCATATTCATAAATCCTTAAGTGTGTTGGAAAAATAAAAAATCTATTTGTTAAGTATCTATGTTAACCAAGGATTTCTCGAATTTTCTTCAACAGTTGCAAGCGTTCGATGGGTTTAGTAATAAAAGCATCATGATCTTTAACTGTATTCTCTTCACCAGCATAGCCTGATATGAATAAGACTTTCAAAGTGGGATCTATTTCATGGAATTTTGAAACTACTTCCACACCTCCCATTATGGGCATTATGACATCTGAAACGATAAGATCAATTTTTTTCACCAAATGGGAATAATTCAATATAGCGCTCTCCCCATTTTCAGCTTCCCAAACTGAATAACCTTCATTCTTTAAAATTAAATTTATCACTTTCCTTACAGCTTCTTCATCCTCGATCAAAAGTATGGTCTCAGTTCCTTTCCACTCAGATTTTTTCGGTATTATCACTTCTTCTTCACTGATCGTGTTGAGACTGAGAGGAAAATTAATGATGAATTTAGAGCCTTTTCCAACACCACTTTCAACTTCAATTTCTCCATTACTTTGAGCTATAATTCCGTATACTGTAGCCAATCCTAATCCGGTGCCTTTTGATTTTGTTGTAAAGAATGGTTCAAACAAACGTAATTTTGTTTGTTCATCCATCCCAACTCCCGTATCTGCTATTGATAAGCTACCAAAATATTTCAATTGGTTTCCTATATGTTTAGAATTCACAAAGGAGCTAATCTTTAGGTTTCCACCTTTAGTCATTGCTTCTTTTGCATTAATTACTAAATTTAGTATTACTTGTTCTATTTGTACCTTATCTACTTTAATCGTAATCGGTTGATTGTGAAGTTCTAAATCTAGTTGGATGTTTTCTGGGAGAATTCTACGTACCATATTCTCCATCTCTGCCAAAACGCTGTTCAAATTGACTAGCTTTGGTTTTAGTAATTGTTTTTTACTAAATGCAAGAAGTTGACGTGTAAGACTTGCCGCTCTATTGCTAGCTTTGATTATTTCAGACAATGAATCTCGAGTAGTGTCGTCAATCATATCATGTTGTAGTAATTGAGCGGTTCCCATTATAACAGTAAGGATGTTGTTGAAGTCGTGGGAGATTCCTCCTGCTAATTGCCCCATAGCTTCCATTTTTTGACTGTGCTGTAATTGTTCTTGGAGAGTTATTTTTTC
>JAEOTN010000266.1 GCA_016839865.1 Promethearchaeota archaeon
ATCGTGGAACGAGACCTAGATACTGCTTCCTATGACGAAAGTAAGTTCGAAAATGTACTTGTTCTCACCAAATTAAGAGAATTCATTTCTGAGCAAAAGAAAAAGCATAGAATAGAATGAAATCTATAATCTTATTTTTCACCCAGATTTCTAGAGTATCATTGTTTCACATCAAGAACTATACGTGTAGAATTTTCAATGATAGACAAGAAATCTGTCGTAAAAGTCTACGGACCTTATGACAATGAGAAAAAACAGCCTGATTCTCCCTATGTTACAATATATATGGATAAGAAAAAAGCAAAAGTAATAAATTCCAATACAGAAATTAATCTTGAAGAAATTTCCCACAATTTTTTTACTAGTAAGGTCTATACATTTCAAGAATTAAAAATTATTGATGAGGAACGGTTAATTTGGATTGATAACACACGATCTCGTTCTGAAAAGAAGAAACACGATACAATGGAACTAATTATTCATAATGGGACAGAGTTATTTACGAGTAAGGAAGCTCGGGATTTTTCAATGCGAAAATTAGCTAGAACGTGTGGGATGACTGTCGGAAATCTATATGCATATGTAGATAGTAAACGAGATCTTTGGTATGCAATCACTCAGAGACATTTTAATGATTTGGATGAAATTATTAGCAAAATCATTCAAAACAATGAGCACAATGCTGTTGGACTTTTGAAAACGGTAATAAAAAAATTCGTAAAGTTCTCCAGAGCTAATTATCCAAGGCATAAAATGATGTTCTTCACGCTGGCTCCCCCTCCACCAAAAGTAGAAAGAGAAAGTGAAGCTCCAGCTGTTGGAATTTTTGAAGAAAATTTCGAAGAGAAAAAAACTCTCAATAAAGTAGTGCAATTAATCAACAAAGCTAGAGAGAACGGAGAAATTTCAATCGAAGATCCTCTTCAATTTACATATTTCATTTTTGGTGTTGTCCAAGGGAATATTATCGAAGGTTTTGAGTATAGTCAGCGAATTTTAAATGATCAGATGAAAGAGGGTATTCAAAAATCTGAAGATGAATGGAAATCCTTTCGACATGAAATTGAGGAAAAATTTGATAGATTATTGTTAAGTCAAATAGATCACTGTCTTTCCATGCGTTAATAATTGAGAATAATTACCGCTAAGGATTTCGATGTAATATTCTTGTGAATTCAATCTATTACTCCCGTTGCTAGGTAGAAACTCATTAATCCCGCTAATATTGATGTGAATATAATTACACACAAACATAATCCAAACATAAACCGCTTCTTTTCTTCCAGACAATTTCCCGCATAGATAAAATAACTGTAAATCATCATCCCTGAAACAATAATAAAAAGATAATATCCGAAGATTACATTTTGAAAAAACAATGCAATTCCAGACACTAATCCTGCCACCGCCGTCACAATTAATATAATTACAGTAAATAATTTGCTAGAATTTTCAACCCATTGTTTCCGTCTCTCAAGACTGACTAGATCCCTGATTTTGAGGAATAGAGAAGGGATATTACGCCCTATCATAAACAGAGCACAAATCCAAATGAAAACTGGTAATGCCAAATCTTATTATCCAACTCCAATGCATTTATTCCATCAGAATTATGATTTTTCACCTATTTCTATCTACTGGTCAATTTCTGATTCAAATTCAGAAGAAAATAAAAATATTTTCTCAACAAAAGGGTAAATATCGGGAATTATATACAAATTGACGAATGAAGCAACATCACTCGATATAAATAAAATCCTTCACGGGTGGAACAAGAAACTCACATGCGTCTTCTGTCACAACAACCATCTCTTCTAATGCGACATTTCCGTGATTTTTAGTTTTGAGACTGGGCTCAATGGTAAAGACTTGTCCTACTTCTAACTCTATTTCCGGTCCTCCCCCGTATCTCTCCCATCTTGGAAATAAACCTCCGCCTCCATCATGAGCCATACGTCCTACTTGGTGACCCAATCCATGCATAAATTCATCATATCCACGAGAAATTTGGTAATCTCTAACTATTTTATCGACTTCGTAACCTATTACTCCAGGTTTAATAGTATCAGCGCCCAGTTGAATACCATTTACAATCGTTTCAAATGCATGTTTTAACTCCTCTGGAACATCTTCTTTCTTTCCAAAGAACCACATTCTCTGCAAATCACTGCCATACCCATGATATAGGACTCCAAAGTCATTGTGTAATGTACAATTTTTCTCGATTACATTATTTGATTGTGGAAATACGTGACCGAATTCTTTCGGACTCACATCGACTGATGGATTCCCCATTTTTTGCCAAGAAAATCCTAATTCTCGTTTTTCCACTTCTGAATGAAACATTTTTTGAATTTCTAATTCGTTTTGGCCAATCTGTAGTTGATTGGTGATGATGTGGTTAATATCGATAGTAATCTCACATGCTTTTCGGATCAAATCCACTTCCTTTTTCGATTTATTGCTCCGTATCGCATTTACAATCTTTTGTGCACTTGTGAATTTGGTTTTGTGAGTTGGAATTAGATCTTGCAAAAGTAAAAACATCCCGTGGGTTAACCCGTCCGCCGAGAAATCATCAAGAGAATAATTCAAACCTATTCTTTTAGGATTTAATTCTTGTATTTTTGCTTGTAAATGCGCTGTTAAACCTTTTTCATACCCAATGACTTCATCCCAGATTCCCTTGTTTCTTTCTGATGCAGCATCAAAATTCGCTACTAATGCTAATTTCTTCAAGGAATTGTCAGGTTGAAGAGCAAAAATGAACGCAGATTCTAGCACAATATCACTTCCTACTACAAATTGCATTGAACTATCAGGTGTAGTGCTTGTTTCGCGTGCAAATATCATCCAACAATCGATTCCAACCTTTTTCAGAATATCGGGCAATTTAGCATGTTTTTCAAGGATGATTTGGATATGTTCCTTCAAAGGAGTCTGAGCCTCACTCATAATATTCACTTTACTCTTTGTGCTTAGTCTTTAAAATTTGTGTTATGAATGGGATAGCACCCTATAAAAAACAATCAAACACTTAAATATGGGTTTAACCTACAATAGATGACCTATGGAAGGTGTTGAATTATGGGTGATAGTAAAAAAACGCTAAACATCATCTCGATTGTTTGGCTTGTAATTATGATTGTGTTATGGGTAACTTATTCATGGCTACCAGGAAATATATTCGTCTGGATGTGGATCGCAATTGGTTGGTCTGCATTAGGCGGAGTTTTTGGCAGTATATTCTTCGCTGCTAAAGATAAGCGAAATTTACTGATCGTATGCATTGTGTGGATTGTAGTGTTAGCGTTCTTGTGGTTGAATTATATCTTAGATTTCATCCCCGGAGCGGACTTTGAACAATGGCAACTGATAACCATTTCAGCGACTATTGCTGTAGGAGTAATCGCAGTTGGAATTCTGGTTATGAAATTAATGAAAAAAACTCAATGGTAATTTTATTTTTTTCTTAGAAATTCTGCCCGTAACTTTTCTCACCATCTTTCCATGTGATGAAACTGGTTTTTATGGAGAGATAAATTAATGGGATTATGAAGAAGAAAGTCGCCATTATTGGTATGGACGGTCTTCGGGCGGATACCATCAAAGTTGCAAACACCCCGAATTTGGACGTGCTTATGGCAAATGGCATCTATTCCTATAATGCTATTACCGAAGAAGATTCCGTTAGCGGAGTGTGTTGGACTTCCCTGCTGAAAGGTGTTCACAAGGCAAAACACAGGATTAACGGTAATGATTTTTCAAACCAAGATCTCAGCTATAAAACCATCTTCTATTTAGCGGAACGTTGGAATCCTTCTATTCGATCCATTGCCCACTCACAATGGCCTCCTATTCTGACCAAGATTTTTGAACCCAGACTTCTTAAACGCAGGAGTTTCGGGAGAGAAAAAGTGATGGCTCACCGACTCGCTCGAGATATACGCAAAGATCGGGCCGATCTCTACTTTGCCCAGTTGGATGACTGTGATCACGCTGGTCATAAATATGGGTATAGTCCTGACAATTCCAAATATGTTGAGCAGGTTGAAAAAACCGATCTGAATATTGGGAAAATCTCAAGGGCGATAAGCGAACGTCCCCAAGATGAAGATTGGCTGATCTGTGCTGTTTCGGATCACGGTGGGAACGGGAAATCTCATGGTGGACAGTCCAAAGGAGAATTAAATATTGCTTTCATCATTTCGGGTAATTCGGTGAAGAATAAGGGAGAGATCCCTGCAAACATTCAGCCGAAAATTGTCGACTTTGTGCCTACTATTGCGATATTTCTAGAAATGCCAATCGAATCCGCATGGGATGGGACGGTTCAAGTTACTTTTTAATTGAAACTCTAATCTAATGTGTATTTATTTCCCATGTTTTTTTTAGTTAAATGTTGCTACAACCTTATAAAGAACATCTTTCTCAAGTCAACATCTTCGGACGAATCGACAAGTCCAATGATGTTGACACATCTTAAGTTAGAAAGAAATCTTCAGAGAAAATGCATAGTTAGATGGTAAAAAGTCTGGAAGTGACACCTCGATCTGATTATCAAACAACTTCCATGATATTTCTGCATCCACGCCAAGGATTTCTAAATTTTTTATAGCTGGTGGTTCAGGGATGATCAGATTGATGAGTGAGTTCTTGGGAGAATCTAATAAAATTACGTAAAGATTAGAGTTATTTGTTGTAAATCTTACAGGAATTCCACATTTTGTAACTGTTTCTGCAATTATCCAAGGTCTTGTACCATAAATAGCCTCTCCATTGATTTTCAACCAAGCTCCGAGATCTAAAATCAATTTTTTCTGAATTTCAGGAATAGATCCATTGGCTTTCGGACCTACATTGATAAGGAGATTCCCATTCTTACTAACGACATCGATGAATTGGTGAATAAGTTCTTTAGAACTAACATAATGTTCCTCTTTCTCTTGTTTATTATATCCAAAAGAATTTCCCAATCCTCTGCAAGATTCCCATTTATGCTCTCTGATCTCTGATTCCGTTTGGTATTCAGGTGTTGAGAAGTCATATAGAGGATTGAAAGGAGTTTCAATACTTTTCCCAGCTTTTCTTCTTCTCGCAAAAAATCTATTCGCAACATTTGTTATCATTTTCGACATTCCGGGACGTCTTATCAATTTCCTTGCCCAAGTAGGTATTTGCGTCCACCGATCATTAA
>JAEOTN010000267.1 GCA_016839865.1 Promethearchaeota archaeon
GAAAATCGCTATAAATTCTTTAATGCTAATTTTTTTCCATTGTTTACAGAAAAACAACAAAATTAAATGTTGGAACTCCAAAAGAGATGTGTTGAGTTATTTCCAAAAACTTTGAAGCACCTGGATGATGTTTATGCTATGTTTCCCACTAATTTCTGCAAACCAAGAATATGATACTGCTTTCGAGAAGAAAAACAGCATTGTTATTAATGCATATGAAAGAGCGATTCCAAAAATCGTAATCGGCGCAGAGAAAGAGCTAAAGAAAAGTAAAAAATGAAGCATTGATCTATTACTTTTCGAGTTCTGCTTTCTTTTTCGCTAACTCTTGATAAAATTCAAATGTGTTTTTGGGGGGTATAGTTAGTTCCTTTTCATCTTTCTTTTTGAGAGTAATCGCTTCTTCAGGACAGGTCGGTGCACAAACTCCGCAACCAATGCATTGATTTCGATCAATAGTTGATACCCCTTCGACAATCTCTATTGCATCCATTTGACATCGAGTTTCACAGATTCCGCATCCTATACACAACTCTGAATCCACTGTAGCAAAATAATTCGATGCAAAGTAGTCAGATGTAGCTCCAGTTTTCTTTTGATTCACTAAAAGATTACAACAGCAACCGCAACATAAACAAAGTGCCATCGGTCGTTGCGAATTTCCAGATTGTAAAACTAAACCATCTTTTTCGGCTTGCTCGAGGATTTTTAGAGCTTCCTCTTTTTGAATAATTCTTCCTAATCCTCTTTTAAGATATGCTTTCCCAGCGGAACGAAAACTAAAACATGCTTCTAATAACTCCGTCTGTGTGCATTTCCTATCACTCATTTCATTCTTTTTGCGGCAAATACATTCATTTAGAACAATAGGTTCTCCACAATTTTCAAAAACTTGGCGAACATCATCATAGGAGGAAATTTGATTTTCAGCTTCTACTACATCCCCAATAGGAATTGTTCTCAGCTGTGGAGTTTTAGTTTTATTCAGCTCTTCCATAAAACCTTCTTCAAGATATTGGTCTACATTACGAATATACTCGCTAGTCATTTTTTTCGCATGAAACTCATAAAAACCCAGCATAAATGCAGAAGCAGCGTAACTTTTACCTTCTTTTCCGTTACGTGGTTTCGTAGTTCGAAGTATTAATCCTAGATCATACATCTCATCTAAAATTTCTTCCAGTTTTTCTCGAGTTAAGTCGTTATTCTTGACCTCTATGTAAATTTCATCAAGATGTTTGAGATTGAATTCTAATTTCGAACCAATTATTGCTTGGAGGGGCGTGAATAATTCTTTTAGGATCCGAATTTCAACCCCCGATTCAGTTTCAGGAAATCCTACGGGTAATTTATCCAAAGTTTTTTGTAAATCTCGATAAACATCAGCTGAAGATTCTTCCACCATTTTTTTTCGACTTATATTATTAATTAAGTCTACGGAATTAACAAGACTAATTTTTTACTAGATATATTGTCTTAAATCAATATAAAGTTTCTATTACTGTGAAATTTTATTCAAATTCTGCTTTATCTCTTAGATTTTATGGAGATTTATAAAATTAATGTCTCATGTCCATCTTCAAAAATGATAAAAAAAAACAAAATAAATCCTCGGAACTAACTTATTCAGTTTGAGGAGTTACATCTACTAGAGACTCGATCTTCGAGATCAATTTATCTATGTAACTCGAATCTTCAATTGAGATCGATATTGCTCTATTAGGACAGACTTCCACGCATCTACCACACCCTAAACAAAAATCGGGATCGACATGAGCTTTACCATCTAGAACTTCTCTTCCTTTGAACACGCATACATCTAGGCAAGTCTTACATCCGTCGCATTTTGACTCATCAACTCTTACTTCGACCCCTGGCATTTTGTTAGCGATCGTTCCAACGCGAGCTGCAGAGCCATATGTGAGAGTTTTTCCGTGGGCACAGCAACAACTGCAACAGAAACAGCAAGCCAAAAAGCGACCGGTGTCTTTTACCCCATAGTCTTCTGTTTCTCCCATATCTCGTCCCAATAATGGGATTAAACCACTGTCAATCGCTTTTCTAACTCTATCCCGCGCTTCTTCTTTTGTAGCTACACGACCCCGATCTGTTGGGATTATCATATTAAAAGTATCATCTCCCAAATACATACATCCGAGTTCTATCGGGTGGTTTTGGCATTTGCCGTGATCTCTACACATACATTTATGAATGACTATATTGCTTGCTTTATCGATAAAATGTTCAAATACCATGAGAGGAATTACTTCATTCTCAAGTGGACCAGTGGATAAATTAATTGGAATATAGGCACCGTATTCTTCCCCATCAATTTCGATGTCACGTTTTTTCTGAAATCCTCTGAGGAAAGGTATTTTCGTAATTACAAGAGGATGATGTTTGTTCGGATCCTTAATTTTCGTTGTTAGAAACGTCTGTTTCAAAGGTTTTCTTCGAGGCCCATATTCTGTTTCCTCCATATCCCATCCATATGTATGTGTTATGATGAAGTTGTTATCAGGATCTCTCCCCAAACCAATTTCGAGTTCTTCCCCTCTTAATGTTTTTTTAATGAGTTCTATTGAATCAAATGAGATTTTAATATCAGCATCTTCAAGATGTTCACCAAATTTATACGAATATTTCGTTCGTTCAAAAAATTGATACCCAATAAAATCACAAATTTCATAATTAACTTTCAAACTTGTATCCCGGAAATCTCTCTGATAAATCTCATCTGTGAGATCTACTTTACTTTTCAGAAAATACTTCAATATGAGATTACTTAACATTCTATCAGGTAATCTACTAGCCATTTTCAAGAGTAAACTTCCAGATTGCTTTTTCTTTGGCATATTAGGCACCTACAATTTTCCTCGTTCTATATTCTGTTTGATACACTTATTACCTGATACGATTAAATATTTAGTTCCTTGAGTTTTGCTTGATTTTCGAGGACTTTATTAGGTGTAAGTGGGAACCACTTCCAAAACACAAACGTTCCGATTCCCAAAATAACAGCTGGAACTATACCCATTACAAGACGAATACCAAGCTGAACACGTGCTATATTCTGGAAACCAACATCTAAAAGCAACTCTGTATAATTTGCAAGTCCATCATTAAATCCAGTTATTCTGTGAAAAAATGCAAAAATACCCTCGTCTATTGAACCAGTTAAACGAGCCAATAATCCATTCAATCCAAAGAGAATGGCTTTCTGATTTTTTCCTGTAGTTGCTGCAAAATCATCCACAACATTTGGAAATAGAACTGTTGAAGTTAAGGCACTTATACCTCCATTTGCAAACCCCAGAACACCTGCATATGCTAATAAATCCCAGAATCCAACGAAAAATGTTAGGGGGATAAGAGCGATGCTAAATAATAATCCTGCGACCACAAACACTTTCTTGCTATTTTTAGCTTTTTTCGTGTAATATAGCCAAAATGGTAATGAAAGCAAAGTGAACCCCAAATATACCATCAAAATTAAAAGTAGCTCCCCATAACCTGCTTGTAAAACAAATACAGTAAGAAAATTCAAATTTGGAACAATAAGGGCAAGAGTAACACCATAACAAGTAGCAAAAACGAAAAACACAATAAAACTTCTCAATTTTATCGCATCTCCCATATTTTTAAAAAATGGTGCTCGTTTTGTAGTGTTTGAAAAATATCGATCAATTATTTCTTTGTCCTCCTTAAACCCAGGTAGTGACAAGAAAGAAAATAAAAGCGAGATACCTGCTATGATCGCTCCGGTTACCGCATAAGCAGTTTTTTGGTCAGCAAATCCATCAAGAATAAAAGGTGGGAGTAACATACCCATTACGACTGCAATAATGTCAATCGGTGTATAATATTTCGAATATATTCTTCGTTGTTCTTCTGTTCGAAATAATTCTGGTCGAACAGCACCTACATTAATACCTCTTAAAGTGCCAAAAGTATCATGGAAGAACAAAGTAGCCATGAGCCACCAGAAAACTGGCCAAGGATTAGTCGTGGCGTCAATATCCGGGACAAAAAATATAAAGAAAACCGATAGAGACCATGGGATGATACTTATTGCTATCCAAGGAAATCTTCTTCCATATTTTCGAGTAAATTTCATATTTCTGTCCACAAGAAACCCTATTATTGGACTGCTTGCTGCATTATATACTGCGAAGATTGTCATTGCCCAAAAAACAAATGTAGGGCTTAATCCGATTACAGTTTTATAATAAACGAGTAAAAATCCACCTTGAACTGCACCCATAGCTGAACTTGGCAATTGTCCTAAAGCATTAGAGAATAATATCCATTTTGAACGCTTAGGTTTTGGCGTTTCTAGGGTATTTGAAGTTTCAGAATTGACCATTATCTTTTATCAACCTTTTACTTTATATAGCTATCCATATTTCCTAATTACGCTTCAAATTTATATGATTGTGTTCTCAATTTTCCAGATTTTGTCATTAATGTTCATTAAATGGACAGCGAAAATTTAAAAAATTTGTTACAGAAATAAACTATAAAATTAGCTTTAATTCATTGAAGATTCAAAAAAACGAGAGAAAAGATAAAATGGGTAAATTGAAGAAAAAAGATCTTGAACCAATTGAAAGAAACACCCGTTCTCATAAAATTGCGAAAAAATTTGGATGGGTATTGAAATTGCCTATTATTAAGCAGATTTTTCACAAAAGGCAATGGCCACGTGGGCATGAAGTAGAAGAAGGGCAAGTTCTGCCCGTTAACGTCAAAATGGGGGAATATGAAAACGCTGTAGTCCCCAAAAAGCTAATGGATTATTTTATTGATAAAGCTGGTACTATTGTATTGATTCAATGCCCTTGTCGAGTTTCTAACAATTGTCAAAATCATTCACATGAATTAGGGTGTGTATGGATGGGAAAAGGGGCTGCTAATTTGGATTTAGATAATCTTCCTGCTGGTGTCAAGGGACGGCTCGCCACAAAAGGAGAGGCTAAAGAACGGGTCCGTCTCGCAATAGAAGACGGCTTAGTTCCTTACATGGGGAAATTCAGAAGCGATGCTAAGCTGTATAAGGTCTTGGAGTATGAAGATGAGTTCATGGATTTCTGCTTCTGCTGCTCTTGCTGTTGTATTAACGCTGAATTAAAATATGGACTTCCAGCCTCAACACTGAAAACTCTCGTAACAACAATGAAAGGGGTTTCTATTACAACCGATCCAGAGAAATGTGTTGGTTGTGGAAAGTGTTTCTCAGTGTGTATTTTCAATGGATTGAAAATGGTGAACGGAAAATCAGTCCACACTGATAATTGCTTACTGTGTGGTCGATGTGAACAAGTATGCCCTGAAGGCGCTATCTCCATCAATTTTGATGATAAATACAATCCAGATGAAATTATGAATGAAATTATACAAAGATATGAAAAAGTTGTAGATATATCAGGCTAACTTCAACATCGTATGTTTAAGAATGACCAGTTGCACAAAGAGGATGAAATTTTATCCGATGTTTTTTCCTTCCTTCATTCTTTGAATGTCTTTTTGTTGAAGTTCAAGCTTTTTTACTTTGCCCGTCGGAGTCACGGGTATTTCATCGATAATTTCAATATAACTAGGACATTTCCAACGAGCCATGTTCTCAATACACCAATTTTTCAATTGTGCTGCGGTAATGTCAATTCCCACTTCATATTCAGGATATATTGTCACCCATGCTTTTACGGCTTCTCCTCGTTCTTCATCTGGTAAACCAGCTACAACTACTCCTGAAATTTTGGTGTGCTCCCCAACTATCTGTTCCACTTCTTTCGGAAAAACCGAATGACCA
>JAEOTN010000268.1 GCA_016839865.1 Promethearchaeota archaeon
CAATTTCAACATGATTGAGTTTCATAGCCATGCATTTCCAAGTTTGTAGTAAATTAAAATTCCATTTACTGAATTTAAATAATCAGTTACGAAATTGAGAGGATAGAATTAAAAAAAGTTCTCTGAAACCTTCTATAAGGTTTTTCTTCATACTATAAACTCATAACTCTTTATTCTTTTTGTGTACATTCACAGATTAAGTTTTTAGGAGAGAAGTTCGATTTAATATGTAAGTGATTGATAGTTATACATAAAAATCGAGTTGATTAGATGAAAACCCTCCTCTTCGGTCCGGCAAACGCAGGTAAAACATCACTCATGCGTACGGCATGTTTAGGTTACGCTTTTGTTAAAGTTTCAGATTTAAAACCAACAAAAGGTATTTCCCGTGAGAATTTTATATTTCGGGGTTTGTTAGAACTAACTATTTGGGACTCAGGAGGACAGGAGGCATATCTGGATAAATATTTCAACGATCAAAAGGATGTAGTGTTTTCTGAGGTAGAAGTCCCAATTTTTATGGTAGATTCTTGTGTTATCAATCCTCGTATGAAAGAAATATTCGACTTATTCTTGGAAAATCTCTTCAAATACTCACCAGAGACAGAGAAAGTATATGTACTTCTCAATAAAATCGATCTTGAGGAATCCAAAGAGGATGAAATGTATTCATTATTGACCGAAGGTTTAGAACCTCGACTTTTAGATCTATGCGCATTTACACCTGTATCTGTAAAAACTGGTTCAGCTCAACATCGACTTATTGAGGTTTTGGATACATGCATCCAAAAATCTCAGATGGAAACTCAACGATTAAATGATATACGTACAATATTAGAAAGCCTAAAGGATCAGTTATCATACGACATTATCTTGTTCAATTTGCCTGATGGTCTAGTAACATCGTCAACATTTGGTGAGTTTGAAGCTGAACCTTTGAAGTATATGAAACTTGAGTTAGGTTCTTTGGAATCCAATATTCATTCCGTATTCTCAAATATACTCAAAATACAATCTGATAAACCTGCTGGAGCCATAGATCTGTCTTTATTGGTGTATGAATCAGAAACACAACTTGTATTAGTTAAAGATTTTATGGAAACTGCTGTGCTTGTTTTCTTTTGTGACACAAAGGACTATTCTACAATCCCCGACATTCTCTCACTTTTTACAACAAAAAATGAACAATTAGACTCATTGCGGGGATTAATAAAAACAAGAAGGATATAAAATCCTCTTATTATTCTTCTACTGGAATTCTTACTAACGACAGAACATCATAGTTCTCAAGTTTCTCTCTTCCGTGTAAACTCCCTGTAAGTTCAATAACGAATGCGACACCTGTCACAATTCCCCCTGCCTTTTCTACAAGCTTGCATGCAGCTTGTGCTGTTCCTCCCGTGGCGAGTAAATCATCCAGGACTAATACATTTTCTCCCTCGTTGATTGCATCTATATGCATATGTATTGAATCAGTACCATATTCTAATTCATAGGATTCGCTGAAGGTATTATACGGTAATTTACCGGGTTTCCGTATTAAAATAAATCCTGCTCCAAGTAAATATGCGACAACTCCTCCAAAAACATATCCACGTGCTTCAATAGCAACGACTTTCGTAATCCCTTTATCCTTGTAATAGGTGACAATTTGATCACAGGATTCTTTGAAAGGAGCGTACTCTTGACATAATGTTGTGATATCTTTAAACTGAATTCCTTGTTTGGGCCAATTTGGGACGTTTCTGATATATTTTGATAGGTCCATTACATCACGGCTCCATTTAATGATTTTTTACATTCACATTCACGCTCTGTAGGGATCTTCGGGATTGCATTTTCCAACAGTTTCTTCAAATTTTCCGCATTCTTCTTCATTGTTTCCAAGATCTCATCAATGCTTACAGCAAGTTTCTGTAAAGGTCCATTGCATTTCGGACATGCCTTCCCATACTCTACAACTCCACAATTTCCACAATGAGCTGCCCAGACATCAAGATCGGTTACCATAGCTATTGTAGAATAGCACATGGCTTGTTCTGCTGCTAAAGTAACTTCTGGATAGCATGTCATACCTATCACATCTCCTCCCCACATACGAAATACTTTGCTTTCAGCACGAGTGGAAAATCGAGGTCCCTCTATACAGACATAAGTTCCCCCATTAGTTATTGGAATTCCTAGTTCTTTACCTATATTATAAAAAAGATCTCCCATCGTATCACAGAACGGATCCGCTTGAGAGATATGACATACTTTACCCCCCTCGTAAAAAGTTCCTATCCTAGTTCTGGTTCTATCAATATACTGATTACAAATCACAAAATCTCCTTTATCTAACTCTTTTTTCAAACTCCCGACTGCAGATGGACTAATAATCCTCTTTACACCAATTGATTTCAATGCCCAAATATTTGCTCGGAAATTTAACATATGTGGTGGGATGCGATGATTTGAACCATGTCGTGGTAGAAACGCAACTTTCTTGCCTTTAAAAAAACCAATACTAAGTAAATCACTCGGTGCACCAAAAGGAGTATAAACTTTTATTTTTTTCTCATCCTCAAGAGTAATATCTGAACCAGTTCCACCAATTATGCCGATTTCAACATTGTTTTCCGTCATATTCACAACTCATTTTTTATATACGATTATTTCGATCTTAAGCCTAAAAAATCATTTCCTCCCAAGAAAAATTAATTAGTTTTGCTTAATTGAGTGTTTTTATGAAAGCATCATTTCTTGGCTCTTGCAGAGAAGTTGGTAGATCTGCAATTTTAGTAGAATCTGAACAAAATGATGATAGGATCTTACTGGATTATGGTATTAAGATGAATGGTGTGGAGACTGGTGAAAATTTCCCAGAACACATTCGTGGTAGAGATCTAACAGCCATTGTAATCACTCACGCTCATATTGATCACGTAGGAGGAGCTCCAATATTCTTCATTTCTGGATCTGTTCCATTATTCATGACACGATTAACTCAAGATGTATCCGATGTTTTATTACGTGATATGATTAATATTGCCCGTTATAATTCCAATACCGATTTATTATTTGATCGTGAAGTTTTAGGTCGAATGCATCGTCACACTCGCTCAATTAGATATGGAGAGCGTACTCCTGTCGGGAAAGGTTCCCATATTACCCTTTTCAACAATGGTCATATCCCTGGTTCTGCTATGGTGTTAGTTGAGATGGATGGGCAGTCAATATTGTATACTTCTGATATGAATTCTACCCAAACTCAACTCATGAGCCCCGCACACCCGATTCCAAATAAGATAGACGCATTAGTAATTGAAAGCACCTATGGCACCACAGATCACGAACCACGAGTGCAAGTGGAAAAAGAATATATTGAAAAAGTTCAAACAACATTGGAAAATGGTGGCACTGTATTAACTCCCGCCTTTGGTGTCTCTCGAAGTCAGGAGATTTTGATGGTATTACATAAATATATTGATGCACGAAGATATCCGATTAATGTAGACGGCATGGCTCGCAAAATTGGTAATATTTACAAACGATATCGTTCCTATTTTCGTTCCTATCCTGAATTACGAACTGCATTAGAGAGGAGTAATTATATTTCAAGAGATAACACTTTTGAGCAGCGTCAAGAAGTAAAACGATCGGTTAGTGCAATTGTAGCCCCCAGCGGTATGTTAAAAGGAGGAACCTCACGAATGTATGCTGAAGCAATTTTGCAAGATCCAAATTCCTCAATTTTGTTAGTGAGTTACCAAATACCTGGTACCCCTGGTGAAACTCTCCTAAATGAGCATAAATACACATTCAATAATGGAGAACAAATACAAGTGTCTTGTGATGTGGAATTCTTTGACTTCTCTTCCCATTCTGGTAAATCACAACTAATTGATTTTGCAAAGAAATCAAACTTCGGAGATCAAGAACCAAGAATTTTTGCGGTACATGGTGACAAAGAAGTTTCACTTGAGTTTTGCAAATCAATGAATAAAGAAGATCTTCCTGCTATAGCCCCAAAACAAGGAGAATCATTTAAAATCTAAACTTGGTTGTTGGTTGTATGAAACATCATTCACCTACCCAACATTCCATTCATTCTCCTCCTTCCGTTCGAAGAATCGTATATAGTTTAATTAGCACTTCATTATGGGGATTTTTCGAGACTTTGATCTTAAATGTCGTTCATTTTATAGATCGTCATATCTGGACGAACTTTCACACTCGATTTATGCGTTTAATGCATCATCGATTTGGAGGAATTGTCACTCCTTTTGATCCTTCGTTGGAATCTAATCCTCTAAAGCGAAATTGGGAGAATAGAACACCATATACGAGTCAATATTCCCATACTAACCAAGAATTTTTGGAAAAGGGACAACTAACAATATTGCCGACTCAAGAGATTTTTAATCTATTAATTCGGTCTGATGTAAATCCCTCGGTAGCGATTTGTTATTGTAGAGACCATATGAAAAAACACGGACATCAATGTAAATTAGCTGCTCCCTTACGGACATGTTTGACTCTTAGATTGCCACAATCGATTTCAGCAATTAGGAATTCTCAACCAAGATTAAATGATTCTCAACAAAAATCTCTATATCAGTTGTTAATGCGTTGTGAAAAAATCGGCTTAGTGCATCAAGTAGTGTTTTATGAGAGATATAACACATATGTAATTTGCAATTGCTGTCCTGATTGTTGTGAGATTTTAGCCCCATTATTTCGCAGCACAGAAGAAATCAAATATCATCGCAAAAAATTGGACCAATATACTACCCTCATTAAAAATCAGCAAAACAATGCACTTGGTTCCAAAGATAAGAAAATTTATAGGAAATTGCACCAAGCAATAAAAATGCATGAAAAAGGAATCAGGATGGATCCCGTTCCTCTAGTTGCTAGAAGTGCATTTATTGCAGTTCAAGATTCTGCGGGTGAGTGCATAAATTGTGGGAAATGTGCTCAGCGGTGCTATTTCGGTGCACGTATCATGAAAGATAGGAAACTTCATTACAATCCTGATTTGTGTTATGGTTGCGGTCTTTGTGTTTCAACTTGCCCAAATTCTGTCATACAGCTGAAAAAACGTTCAAAACCGAAAGAAATGAGTCCTTTAGGCATAGGCATAAAACACGATCACCCTCATTTCTCGTAAAGATAGACGATACACCATGGATTTGCCTAGAAAATTGTTTTATCTTAGCAAAATTATATAGCCCATCATCATTTTAAGTACAATAGAGGAAAAAATGAGTGTACGTAGATTCCCATCCAGAGCCAAAGAACGTAAATTTCGCGCACGAGTCGATAAAAATACATCATTAACTTTTATCGAAAAAGATTCTGGAATTCAATGCATACTCAAAAAAGATTTAACTGAATATGATGTGCATATTTTTCCTTCAGAAGCACCAGTAACAGGAGATTACCTAAAAAAAGACATCGATCCCTTTGAAGTTACTCTTGCAGACATTCAAATTCTTGAAAAGGAAGTTTTTCCTATTGTAATTGCTATTCAAGAGATTTTTGGGGAAGATAAAGTACCTCAATTGGGAAAAATCCGTCTTGCAGTGGGAAGTAATGAGATTGATTACGTTACTATCGATGAAAGTGAATTTGACCAATACGACTTCTATCCTAGCATACAAGGATTGGTGGAGTTTCTAAAGTCCAATCGAAAGGGAGTGATTGGATTCTGTGATCGGGAATACCAACCAGAAAAAGGAAATCTGGTATTCTTTACTAGCATAATTAAGAATCCTGATAAAAACATCAAGATGATTGAGCTAAAAATCGTCTCATCATTGCATCAACGAGGTTTATACATGCAAAAATATCATCAGTATTATGGATTACAATTATACGTAAACATAAAAGCAGATGAAATTGATGACGACTTCCTCGAATTATTAAAAACTATCAACGTTGATTGGGAGTTATTATTCCTACGTCGAGATCTATCTCTGCAAGATTGGACGGAAATCGAATGTGAACGTAATTCTATTAACTTGAAAAGTTATATCAGATCTAGATACGATGCATTGGGTTATTTCGATGTTAATTCTATCATTCGGTTGGTAATCAAAAATGATTTGAGTTTCAAAATTGCTGATCGTATTGCAGATTTGTTAAATAGAGCGAAAATCCATCGAGAGGGTGGTTTGCCTAAAGAACGAGGAGAAAACCTCAATAAGGCGGAGATCGCTGCAGCAGCTCAACTTGCTTGTGCATATTTTGGAGAAAATAAGAATACTCTAGTATTTGATAAAGATGTGGCAGTAAAAGACATTGAGAAATTTGTAAACGAACTCATCAAAATTTAATCGAGTATTTTTATTTAATGAAGTCCTTTTGTATGATGTGTTCTCTTCTGGAATACTCAATGAAAAAATTCTGAAATTAGGAGAAATTCTCACTAATAAGAAAACTATAGTCGCATTCTCGGGTGGTATAGATAGCACAATATTGCTCTTATTAGCACTAAAATATTCGACGAGGATCATTCCTGTCTTTTTCTATGGGCCGATGTTCACAAAAGAAGAGTTAAATCGAGCAGCTGAATTGTGTAAAATACTCAAAATTCAGCTTGAAATTATGGATTTTAATCCATTGACTGAAAAGGATTTTCAAACGAATCCTCCGAACCGATGTTATTATTGTAAGAAATTTATAATGAAAGCTCTACTCCAGGTTCAAAAAGAAGTAGGATACGATATAATTATTGAAGGAACAAATGTTTCTGATTTAAAGGGATCTAGACCTGGTTATCAAGCTCTACAAGAGATGGGTATCCTCTCACCCTATATTTATTCAAAAATCTCAAAATCTGAGATCCAAGAGATATGCAAATATATCATTAATCACCCCGAATGGATAATTGGGACCACTACTTCAATCAGTCCTCTTGAAATTGAGGAATTTTTGAAAAAAACAATACAATTACCATCAAGTCCCTGTCTATGTTCTAGAATCGACTATGGAATTGATATCACTAAGGAGGATCTCATTCGAATTCATAAAGCAGAACAATTTCTTAAGGAGAAATATAACCTACATACTCTGCGTGTCCGTCTTCATTCACATAATTTAGCTCGTATTGAAATCCCGCAGTACCAAATCATCAATATTCTAATCCCTGAAACAATCAAACAAATCATAACGAAATTTCAAGAATTAGGATTTTCATATATCACGTTGGATTTAGAAGGATTTCGAAGTGGAAGTCTTGAAGATTAAAGACTTGACCAATAGATTTATATTATACATAGTTGAGTTTGTTATTGTCTCCATCGGAGTAATTTCCCCAATTTCATTATTCAAGAACTCCCCCAATTCCGGTGGGGACTACCCCAAAAATTGATCTAATCCTGAGGTTTTTTTCTTTGGAGTTGAAACTTTTGCTTTTTGGGATTTTTTTGTGGTAATTTTCTTAGATTGTTGAGCTTTTGCTTCTTTTTTTGACTTTTTTGATAATAATTTCTTATCTTCACCAAGTTGTAAACGTACTTGCGCTCCAAGTTTAGTTAGAAAAGATCTGATTAGATCTTTAGGAATGGATGCACCTGCAGCTGGAGGATGTCCTCCTCCTCTGCTCTTTAGCCCCAATGTTTTATTTACAGTTCGTATTGCTGTTGATAAATTTACTCCTTTTTCAACCAGATCCTGACTACAACGTGCACTTACTTTATATGTACCATATCCAGTGTCTGCATACCCGATTATGGGTTTAGCGGCATCTATTCTGTCTGTATCAATTAATATCGTACACACTACTCCAACCATTAGTTCAGGAATCATATTTTCCCCATCGAAAGCAACTATGCCTTTATATGATGCTATTTTATTGCTTTTAATTAGCCAAGAAATTCCTTGATCTAGTTTCTCCACATATAGTTTTGAAGATTTTACAGCTTCGATGATGAAGTCATTAGTGCCATTCAAACAGCACGCTATTCCCACAGACGGAGTATTTAACCTCCCTGTTGCATTTAGCATCGTTGAAAAATCACTTGCATCGTAGATTTCTGGATATTCTTTAAAAGGTGTTAATAAATAGTGAGTTTTTAAGAGTTTGGTAATAGGTACATCCGGTTTTTCTGTTTTTGCTAAAGTAACTAAAGAGGATGTTAGTTTAGTTTTTTCTGTACTTGAAAGATCCGGCCAAAATCGTGGGTGCCC
>JAEOTN010000269.1 GCA_016839865.1 Promethearchaeota archaeon
ATTCCACCACCTTCATCGATTATATCGATTTTTACATATTGACCCTCTAATTGTGGAATTGGTGCTGGAATTTGCGAATTATTGTAATTACGACCTCTAATTATGAGTGTACCACCATTAGGCATTACCATTGCTTGGTCAGCATTGATAACGATATTGTTTACTGCTTGACTGATCATACCGTCATCACCTTCGATCATCCATAAATCTTCACTAATATCAAATTTACAGCGATTTTTTGAGCCCAATAAAGCAAATGATGCAGTTTCTTTGATAATATTATCCAATGCGAGTGGTTTCTTTACAGGTACTCCACCTTTAGCAAATGCTAGGAGCTGGTTTGTTAATGCTTTCGCCCTTACAGATGCTTTTTCAGCAGAAGATAGTATCTTACTAGCATCAGAATCGGTAGGTAATTCTAATCGTGCCAAAGATATACTTCCAAGAATAGCTTGGAGAATATTGTTGAAATCATGAGCTATCCCCCCAGCAAGTATTCCTAAAGACTCGAGTTTATTTGCACGCATCAATTCCTGCAAATGTTTTTGTTGCTCGGTAATATCTCGAAATACAACAATCACCCCAATCAAGTTGTCTTGTCCGTCTTTTATTGGAGCGGCAGAGGCTTGTATTATAAATTGAATTTTGTTTTTTGCTTTAAGGATGAGCGGATCCGTTATTTCAATAACATCTTGAGATTCAATAACCGTGTCTAAAAAGGAAGTAACTTTTTTCTCATCACTGCCATAAATTGGAGAGAATACAAACTGTAAAGCAATACCAATTGCATCTTCTTGAGTCCATCCTGTCAGTCGTTCTGCAGCCGGATTCATGAGATTAATGATTCCATACATATCAGTTGCAATAACTGCATCTCCAATACTTTTCAATGTTACAGATAAATGCTCTTTCTCTGATGCTAATGCTTGTTCCGCAAAAACTCGATCAGTTACGTCAATTGCTGAAAATAGAACAGCTTTCTCACCCAAATGACGAGCTCGTCCCATATACATCTCACAATACACGATTTCTGAGTTACTTTTTATCCAACGGATAATAAATTTCCCCTTAAATTCCGACTCAGGATTATAAAAATCATGTCGTAAATCTTGTATGATATGACGATCATCTGGATAGATATGTTGGGCAAATTCATAATTATCCCAATTTTTGGATTCTTCAAACGCATATCCGAGCAATTCTTCCATTTTTGGATTCATATACTTAATTATACCAGATTCCAACCATAGGATTCCCATTAAAGAGTTGCTGGCTATCCCACGAAATTTCTGTTCTGATTCTCGCAATTTTTTTTGAAGATTATGACGTTCGATAGCATATTTGATTGATCTATAAAGTGTATGAGCATCAAAATTCCCTTTTGGAATATAATCTTGGGCTCCTTCCTGCACTGCATGTATAGCAAGTTCTTCCATTAAACCAGATAACACAATTATAGGAATTTCGCGAAAATGCTCATAAGTTCCTTTGAAAGTATCCAATCCAGAGCTATCAGGTAGGGTCAAATCGAGAAGGACTATGTCGAATTCCTGTACTTGTTTTTCAGAAATGCCTTTCGCTAAACTATCCACCCATGTTACATGAAAAGAAGAAGATTGAACTTCATCCAAATATTCTTGGATTAGAAAAGCGTCCCCCGGATTATCTTCAATTAATAATACTCGAATTTTACTTACCATTAAATCCCCCCATTAATTTTGACAGGTGTAATCACATGTTCAAACCAGAATTGCTTCAATAACTGGATCATTTCCAGAAAATCTTCATATTTGAACGGTTTGATAATAAAGGCGTTAGCATAACGTTCATAGGCGACATTTATTTCCCCCTTACGAGAACCGTTTGTAATGATAATTGAAGGAAGGTCTTTATAATCCTTATGTGATTTAATTTTTTTCAGAAGATCTAAACCATTTAAACCCGGTAAATTTATATCAATCATAATTAAATCTGGTAAATTTCCTAAAGATTTCTTCTCACTGAGATACTTAAGGCATTCAATTCCATTATGGACGTTATCAATTTGCACTTTATAGTGATCAGTTTCTTTCTCTAATTCTGTAAAAGCTTCTTTTGTGATGAGAACATGAGCGGAATTATCTTCAACTAGGAGGATGTGCTTGTTTGAATTCATTTGATTTCAACTCCTCGTATCTCAGGTAAAGTGATAATTTCCAACCACAATTTTAAGACGATGTTGAATAATTGAGTGAATTCTTCGAAAGAGGGGGGTTTCTTAAGATAGGCATTTACATGGAGATTATAGCATTTCTTGATAAATTCTTCATTAGATGAATTTGATAGAACTAATATTGGAATTTTTTTTAGTTCAGGATGCTTTTTTATGGATTGTAATAGTGTCAAGCCTTTATTGTTAGAGACTTCTATTTCAAGTAAGATGAGTTTAGGATAAAACCGTTCACGTTTATTTCTTGATGGAAAAAGGAGTTCCATTGCATCTACGTAATTTTGTGATGTTCTAATAATATTGGGAATTGAACGTAGGTCAATTATCTTATTCACCCATATGGCTATCTCTGGATCATCATCTATCAAAATGATTTCTGGTGATTTTTTCATTGATGATCCTCCATTTTCTTTGGAATGGTGAAGAAGAAAGTTGTTCCAACATTCACTTTGGATTCCAACCATATAAGCCCTCCATGGTTATCAATGATTTTTTTACATAATGGTAAACCAATTCCGCTTCCAGGATATTTATCCCGGGGGTGTAATCTTCGAAAGTTAAAAATTTGCTCAAAATATTCTTCCTTTATTCCGATTCCATTATCTTTAATAGAGAATTTCCATCCTTCTGTTAAATTTTGCATAGAGATGATTATTTTGGGTTTCCGATTACAGAATTTTATAGCGTTTGAGATTAAATTCTGAATCACTTGAGTATATAATGTAGGCTCTCCATAGATATGGGGCATGTCTCCAATTTCAATTTCTGCTTCTGTCTCATCAATCATCATTTTCAAATTATTCAAAGCTTCACTAATTTTTTCGTTTACATCGAATTCACAGAAATTTTGCTCTTTGTCAACACGAGAGTAAGCTAGTAATGCTTTAATCATCTCATTCATTCGATTGGCTCCATCTACAGCATAATGGATATAGGCATTTGCCTTATCATCTAATTGATCTTTAAATTTTCGTTCAAATAGAGAAAGATATGTGCTAACCATTCGGAGAGGTTCAGGTAAGTCATGAGAAGCAAAATATGCGAAATTTTCTAAATCCTTATTCTTTTGTTCTAGTTCTTTGTTTTTTCGTTTTAAAGCTGCTTGTACTCTAGTTAATTCGGTAACATCCGTGGAAATGGAGAACCGAACAGTCTTCCCATCTATCCACTTGATGAATTGATCTTCAACCAAAAAAGTGCGATTAAATTTCTTGTTAAAAAAATCGTTTGTAATAATGGGTTTCCCCTTATTCTTGAATAGCTCTTTGTTTGAACACCACGGACACGGAATTGGTGAATCAAAAAACACTTCATGACATTTTTGGCCTACAGGATCAAATCCCAAAGATTCTCGAGTATGTTTATTTGTAAATAATATTGTATTATCATTTTCAACAGGATTAGAAACATAAATATAGCTTCGTATGGAATCAAATAATGAAAATAACTGATTCCGTTCAAATTCCATTATTTCTTCAGTTTCTCTCCGCTCAGTTACGTTTCTTGACCGAAGGACGATTCCATTAATTACAGAGTCATCAAGATAGTTCTGCGCAACACTCTCAATCACACGCCATGTACCATCTTTGTGACGTATATGTAAGTCCACAATATACTCGAATATCAGACTGGAAACAAACTTCTTCATTGCCTCCATGAAGGATTCGTAGTCTTCTGGTAACATAATCTCTGATAGATTTAATTCAATGAATTCCTCGATAGTATATCCCAAAATTTTTGTGACAGAAGGACTGATATAATCAATTTGACTCTTAGAATTAAAAATCAAAATAAAATCAGATGAATTTTCTGTTACTCGACGGTAAAAATTCTCACTTTCACGTAGCGCTGCCGCAATTAGTTTTCGTTCAGTAATATCTTGACCAATAAAAATACAACCAATAATGTGCCCAATCTCATCTTTAATTGCTGTAGGATTAGATAAAATGTTTACTTCCGTATCAATACTTGTTATAATTGCAATTTCCTCGAATAAGAGTCGCTCATTTCGTCTTACACGATGTAATATTTGTTTCACTGAGTTTTCAGTGTCTGGTCGGATGAATTTTGTAAGTGGTAATCCTCCGACGTCTTCAAATGCATATCCCGTTATTCGTGCAATTCCTTGGTTCCATATGTTTATGTTCCCTTTCTGATCAACGCTAAAAATTGGTGCATTCGAGGTATCCAACGCATTACTAATATCTTTCGTTGATGTGAGAATTTGATGGTGCTCCAATTGCGTTTTACATGAAGATAACTCTTCTTCAAGCTCTATTATTCGCTTTTTTAGGGATTCCACCTCTAAATTAGGAGAACCAGCCGAATCTGTCATGATATCCTCTCAATTTTGCCACACTATCGAAAGAGACTCTGATCGTGCGTACACAAAAACAAGAAGTCCACACATTGGAAAATATGTTTCGGAAAAAAATACCCAAATTGGATTTCTTTTTAAATTTTAATGCGACCCTCAAAATGAATTTCTAACCGTTAAGGGCATTGTTTTAACATAGATTGAAGAGACATCTTAATTCGCTAATAATAATTCTTCTATTCTTCTCTTTCTCCAAATTTTTCTATTTAGATTGATGTAAGAAGATTCTTTACCAAAAAAAAGTACGAGATCGACGAATCTTATTAATAATATGAATCTAATTATAAATCATTCAAGAATTGAGTGTTCTAAATGAGTTATAGAATTGAAAGCTTGGATCAATTCACGAAATTATGGACTAACATCTACAATTCTCAAGAAAAACCAGATTGGTCAGGTATCATCCCTTATTATGATGAGAAGATTCAATTTCGTGATTCTATTCAAGAAATCCATGGGAAAAAGGAATTCATTGAAATGACTGAACGATTAGTTAGACGATCACAGAATTTGAAAATCAAAATCATTAATATTTCAATGAAGGGAAAGATTATTTTCTTTGAATGGGAAATGACCTTAAGTTTTAATAACCTGCCAAATTCGAAGATATTCGGGGCAAGTCGACTAACTTTAAGCGAGAAGGGTAAGATCATAAAGCAGAGAGATTATTACGATCTTTGGGGTGATGTTATGGATAGTATTCCAGGTATCGGGAAAGGCTATCGGAAATTTATGCAGAAAGTTTTTGGGTGATCTCCTTGGGTAAATTTAGATACTTGTTTAAATATAGATTCTCTAACGTTGGGGCAATGATTAGGAACAATAAAGCAGATCCTTTAAAATGCACAGAGGACTTTAAAGGACACTTAGTTGCGATAACCGGTGCCACATCTGGAATTGGGTATGCTACTGCACGAGAATATGCTACCCATGGAGCGAACTTGTTAGTGATAAATCGAAACATAGAAAAAAGTCGGAGCTTATGTGAAGAAATTACTAAGGACTTCAGCGTGGAGTGTTCCTACATACTTGCAGATTTTGCCAACCTTTCCGATATTAAAAAAGTTGGTAAGGATCTACTAAATTCGGATTTGAATATTGACGTATTCATTCATAATGCTGGTGCTGATTTTGGAGAAAGAGTGTTGTCGAACGATGGTTTTGAGATGGTTTTCCAAGTGGATCATCTCGCCCCATTTATCTTAACTTATTTGTTGAAAGAAAAACTTAAAGCTCAAAAAAAATGCAGAATCATATTCGTTAATTCAGAAGCTCATCGCTTTGCCGTTCTCGGATTAAATTTGAACGATATTAACTGGAAAAGACGTCGCTATTCCAGATTAAAAAGCTATGGCTCTGCTAAAACCTCGCAACTTCTAACAATGATAAAATTTGATGACTATTTTCGAGATAGTGGAGTAACGATAAATGCAATGCATCCTGGCAATGTAAAAACTAAAATGGCAGAAAAGAGTAGCGGATTTTTCCAGAGAGTATTCATTGAGCCGAATTTTAGATCGATCGATATATCTACAAGATCCTTATACTATCTTGGGGTTTCGAAAGATGTTGAAGGTGTAAGTGGTAAATTTTATAACCTAACTCGTGAAGAAGAACCCGCACCTCCAGCATTAGACAGAGAAGTTGCCCAAGAGTTATGGGATTTAAGCATCAAAATGGGTGGGTTAGACTGAATGATAAGAGACACGAAATTGTCATTGTAGGCGCTGGGATGGCTGGACTTACTGCTGCTTCATATTTATCAAGAGCAGGACATGATGTTCTATTAATTGAGAAGAATAATACCTGTGGGGGGCTACTCACTTCGTTTCATAAAGATGGATTTGTGTTCGATACTGGTGCTAGGTCTATTGAAAATTCAGGGGTAGTGCGACCTTTATTGAGTGACCTAGGTATACCTCTTGAATTGATTCATAGCTCAGTTTCTGTTGGAATTGAAGATGAGATAATTCATTTTCTTTCGGAGTCGAGTATACAAAAATATAGGATCTTATTAGAACGACTATATCCAGAAAATGTAGATGAAATAGTGGGAATTTTCTCGCTAATTATGGATATCATGAAAGATATGACGATTTTATCCGAGATTGATAATCCCATCATCACTGGTTTGAAAAATTTCAGGTATCTTTTCAAGGAACTACTTCCCTATGTCGTTAGGAAGTTTCTTGGTTCGGTTAGACGAATAAATCAAATGAATACACCTATCGAGCAGACGCTGAGAAAATATACTTCAAACCAATCCCTTATAGATATTATCGCCCAACATTTTTTTAAGGATACACCCACTTCTTTTGCTTTAGGATACTTTCACACTTACTTCGACTATCTTTATCCGAAAGGAGGTACTGGTAATCTTCCAGAAGCTATCAAGGAGAAAGCACTGGAATGGGGAACGATAATTCGATATGGAACAGAAATACGGGAGATCATCCCATCTGAAAAAAAAGTGACTGATTCCAATGGTATTTCATTTTTCTATGAAAAACTCCTTTGGTGTGCGGATTTGAAATCATTATATAGACGTCTTAACCTTCATGGTTTAAAGGAAAAGATTTCTCGTAAGATAGTAAATAAAAAAGAAAAATTACTTAAAAGACATGGGGGAGATTCAGTTTTTACCCTATTCCTTGGAATAGATGAACCACTGAAAACATTTCGATCGATTTCAAATGGGCATTTCTTCTATACTCCTTCAAAGAAAGGTTTAGGCGTGTCAATTTGGACCAGATTGAAAGAAATTACAACGAATTTTGAAAATACTCCCAAAAAAACTATCCTGCAGTGGTTGGACGATTTTTGCAAATTTAACACATATGAAATTTCCATTCCTGGAATTAGAGATTCCAGCCTAGCTCCAAAAGGAAAAACAGGAATGATTGTTAGCATTCTATTTAACTATGATTTGATAAGCAAAATTAGAGAAGCAGGGTGGTATAAGGAATTCAAGACAGAAGTGGAAACTCGCATCATAAACACTCTCCATAATTCTGTGTATCCAGATTTCAAAGATAAAATCATTTTAAGATTCTCTTCAACACCGATAAGTATAGCAAATACAGTAGGGAGTTCTGAAGGGGCGATAACGGGTTGGACATTTGAACAACCGGTTCCTGTGGTTCAAGATCTCCTTAAGATATTTAAATCTGTTAATACTCCGATTCCAAATATATTTCAAGCCGGTCAATGGGTGTATAGCCCATCTGGAATACCTATTGCTATCTTAACAGGTGTGTTAGTAGCTAAAAAGCTGATGAAAATTAAGAAATAAGATAATAATCCATCTCTCTTTGCAGATTTTTTTTCATGATTGGTTTTATAAAGAGTGAAAACCATCTACAATCAAAAAATTGATGAGTATTATCCATGAAAATCAAAGATGATGAAAAGTTCATTCGAGTTGTTGAAAATTTAGTAATCCCTTCAGAAGTTAGTAACCTCATTTTCTTCTCCGGATTTAAGAAACTGGTTCCAAAATCTGTTTTTAAAAGAATGTTGGAAAAAATATCTAACAAATCTCCGCACCTTGGTTTTGTTATTGAACCATATGCGATATTTCTATTTTTCAAGCTAAAAAATGTCGAAGAAGCTAAATCGTACTTGCCTGAACGCTATGAACTAACAAAATCCAAAATATTTGATGATGAGGAACCTCAGCATTACTTGGGAATGGGGATTTTCAATACCAGAGCAAGCACATTTTGGGGTTCAAGACTAGAAGTATATCTTATTGCGAAAGATAAGGAAACAGGTCACCCATCGTGGATCTTCTTAGATATTCTAAGTGATACACTTATTGCAATTCCTAAGGAAGGAGTAGCAGATAAAAACTGCACAAATGCTATACATACAACAAATTCAAAGGGAGAGATTTTGATAGATTTTAAAGAAGACGAAACTGGTCGACAGCTTATATTAAACGGAAATATTACCAAAGGAAAAATGCGTCCTCTCTACCAGCCAATTTGGGTTGCTGGAAATACATCAATAGGGCATCGCAAAGATTGGTCTGAAAAAAATGATGACCCATTTGCAGTAATTTTCGATCCTGCTGAAGTTGAAAAAGCGTTAGACATTCCCCTTAAAGACGTTCATCTAAAGAAAAATACACTTTTTCCAGAATTAGCCGAACCTGAATTAGTCAAGGTGTTGTGTTTTCCCTTCGCTCAACATTACATTGCTGATAGTCCGGGACGTCGCACTTATGTGAAGGATATCGATGATATGATAAAGAATTATAACAAAATTTCAAACTTAAATGATATTAAAACCTTTTCAACAAAAGGTATAAAGAGAATGCTATTGATGGGGATGGTTTTACCTACCCTAGCATCGATTATTCTTTTTATTTTATTACTGATCAATTTATGATAGGTGTTTTTTATATAAAGTCATATATTGGAGAAAAACTCAAAGCGGGATCCGTAATTTCTATGAAAAAAGAAGAAAATAGGAAATTAATTAAAAAAATTGAATCTCTCATTAATCCCAAAGATTCAGCTACTATTAGTTTCTTTAGTGAATTCACAAAGAATCTTCCTAAAAAAACCCAAGATAAATATCAAGAGAAAGGAAGCAAGAAAATACCATATATGGGCTTCATCGTGGATCCGTATTGTTTTTTTTTAGCATATAAAATCACTAACACCTCAGCGGCGCAAGATATGCTTCCCGAAGGTTATGAACTAGCTGAAACTTCATTGTACAAGGGCGGTGACAAATATCCTATGGCAATAGCTGCTGTATTCACAGCTCGTACCTCTGCATTTTCAGGAATGCGACTTGAATTTTACATAATTGCAAGGAACAGGGAAACTGGTTTGTTATCTTGGATCATCTCCGATTATGAAACAAATACTAACAGCCATGATCCTAAAGCTGGTTTTGGCGGATTCAGCACATCTACAGCTGTATATACGATTTCTCCCTATGGTGAATTACTAGTTGATATAAAGAATCGAGAGAATGACAATGAGTTCATTCTAACTGCTGACATAAAAAATGGTGAAACAAGGGAATTAGATGAATCTCTATGGATTGAAGGAAATCTTTCGGTTGATTATGGTGGAAATTTAAAAACAGATGCACCATCACATTTTACATTGATCTTTGATCCGGTTTTGATGAAAGAAGCAGTAAACATCCCTATTAAGAATATCCAAATCGAGTCTAACTCATATTTAAACAATATCATTGACCCTATAAAGCCTGTTGATGCGGTTCTCTTTCCCTATACACAGCATTTTGTTATTAAACAAGACCTTAAGAAGTACGAAATTCAAAAAGAAAGTGATTTATACCCTCACATAAAGACTTTCCTTGATAGAACTGGATTTAAAACCATGTCGGGTGATGACATTAAAAAACCAATATTCAGAAGTATGAAACTTTCGTTTCTAATCACTACTGGTATTATCATAACTTTACTGATTTTGCTCCTGATTAAATAAAATCACGATTTTTTTTCTATTCTTCTCTCGAATTTATAAATTTTCTGATTCTTTTGCCCTTTTAGAGCCAATCAATAATTTTCTGATATTAATTTTGTTTACAATGCTTATTAGAAAGAAATAATACATAAATGTGATGAGATTGTCAATAATTTTGCTGTAGAATCTTGTCAGATTTATCTAGATGAATAGTTATAAAAATGAGTTCCTCAGAGTACATGATTATGGAATGGACTCTCTTTAATATCACAATAATTATGATGTTCGGTTTAGCGGTGATTGTGTTCATCACATTATTTTTTCAAACAGCTGGATACGGACAGCACTATACAAAGAAATGGGGTTGGACTGTTAACAACAAACTTGGATGGGTTCTTATGGAATTACCCACTGTAGTGATTTTTGCAATCTATTACTTTATTGGATTTACCACAGAAATAGTTCCATTAGTTTTCTTGTTTATTTGGAATCTTCATTACATGCAAAGGACATTTATCTTTCCTTTACTCATTCGCGGGAAAGATCCGATGCCGATTACTATAGTATTGATGGGAATTGTGTTTAACGGAATCAATGCATATTTACAGGCATATTGGATATATATCTTAGCGCCAGTTGAGAAACCTCATTTTTACGGGATAACTTGGCTATGGGATGTGCGTTTCATAATAGGTTGTGTTATTTTTCTCTCAGGATATATAATTAATCTCCAATCGGACAAAATAATTCGAAATCTACGCCCAAAAGACTCCAAAGAAAAATTCCAATTCAAGATCCCTCGAGGGGGAATGTTCAAATATGTATCATGTCCAAGTTACCTCGGAGAAATAATGGAATGGACAGGATGGGCAATAGCAACTTGGTCATTAGCAGGTTTGGTGTTCCCAATTTGGACTTTTGCAAACTTAGCGCCTCGAGCAATTAAAAATCATAAATGGTACAAAGAGAAATTTGAAGATTATCCAGAGAATCGCAAAGCTTTGATTCCAGGAATCCTGTAGAGAATTAGCCTTTTTTAAACAAAGGACGTTGATACCACTTTTTCTTTTTTCCGGTTTGTTGGGTTTTTTCTCCGAAAAAATAATCCATGCCTACGCGTTCCACCTTACGTAGATGCTCATTTACGGCAGAAACAGATATGTTCATCTTTTCTGCGATACTTTGTGCAC
>JAEOTN010000270.1 GCA_016839865.1 Promethearchaeota archaeon
GAATTATTAAGTGAAATTGGTAAAGCTGAGATGGATTTAGAATTCGATGAGCAAACCGTATACCTTTCTACAAGTAGAACTTCAAAAGCACAAAGAAAAACTCGTCGTAAGTATAAACGAGAGTATAAAGATACGATAGAAGAACAACAAAAGAAAGTTAAAAAAACTAGCATTTGGCTTATAGCAATTGCATTAATTCCGTTATATTTCTTTTTATTTCTAGTAATTTTTCAAAATTCCAATATTTCATGGATACGTACAGTAGTAGATTTCTTTAAAACACCTATAGATCAAATACCAATAGGTCCTGCTGGACCAAGATTCTATATCAATCCTTCAATTTTATATGGATTTTTATCATTAGCTTTGGTTACAATTGTTCCCCTTCTTCTAATAGGCATAGCTCGAACTATCACAATAGAATCCCCAAAGGTATTTGCGAAAATTTCTCGTTTCTTAGGTCGAGTTTTTCTCCAGGAAAAATCATATTTACTTGGATTGCAGATGATTAAAAAGAAGCAATACACGACGGTAATACTTCTTTTAGGTGCATTTACCTCTATTTTTGTACATATGAATGTAATGACGTATTCTACATATGCAATGGACAATATGTACCAAAATTACCAAATCGGAACAGATATACAAAAAACTTCAAATTTTGAAGAAAATCTAACAAATATGGGAGATGTAAAAGCACTCGAACAACAACTGAAATCGATTACAACTATGGATGGAATTCCTTTGATCGAAGATTCTCTGGTATTCTACCGTCATCGTTCAAAATCAAATATCCAACATTACAATCATTATGTAGATCTAAGTGCATATATCAATTTAATGAGCGCTGCAAGTGAGAAATTATTACCTGACAACAATCTAATTGAAAAAATTATCAATGTCGTAGAGTTTAATCTTATGGATCCCTATGGAGATGGAATTCCTGGAGCAATTGTAAACGAACGCTATCTTTCAATAAATCAATATGAAGTAGGTCAAATCGTTGGACTTGAGTATTGGTATTATGATTCTCGATTATCTGTTGATACAGCCTTTGATAATGGATATACTTTACCATTCCGTATTCTTGAAGTTGCAGAATATTTCCCGGGTGTGTATGTAAGACTAACAGATGGAACAGTATATGATCCTGCTGAATTCATTGTTGTTGATGTAAACACTCTACCTTTTCAAGGTCAAGACTATATGTTACATGCTCCACAATTACACAGTTTAATAGAAGTTGACAATACTGTTGAAAGCAACATGGAGATTGTGGAAGAGATAATTGATAACAACACACGATATCTCTGTTATCCTTTTTATCTTTCAGATTATTCACATTATAATGCTAATTGGAATTCGATTCAAAAGGATGTAACCACAAGCATAAATCCACTATTAGTATATAAAATGGGATATCTGATTTTCATTGTTGTATTAATTCAAGTAGCATTAGGACTTCCAATTTTATTAACCTCCGTTAGGAAAAAAGAACAACATTTCTATGGGATATTATTATCTCGTGGTTTTGGAAAAACGGGCATATTTCGGTTTATTATTAGTGAGTTATTTGTTATATATTTCTTCTCCATAATAGGAGGATTTTTAGCCGGATTAGCTAGTTCCTCGTTACTTTTATTACTTGGAGAAAAGACAAATCCATACCAATTTGGGCTTAAATTCCGCATATTTTTCAGCCCAACCGACATTTTAGCAATTTTCGGTGTCGTTTTAGGAATTTCTATATTGATATTCTTAGCAGAATTCCTATTCAATACACGAAAATCTATAGCAGAATATTTATACAAATTTTAAGTAAAAAGTGAATGATGTGAGTATTGATAAAGCAGAAACTAAGCAATATAGAGGGAAACCCCTTAACGTAGAATTACGAAATGTGTTCAAAATATACAAACAAGGAAGCTTAGAAGTTGTAGCATTAAAGAACATTAATATTAAATTTCATCAAGGGGAAGTTGTTGTTATTATGGGGCCCAGTGGTTCAGGAAAAACTACTCTTATGAACCTAATTTCGGGAATGGTTAAACCTACAGCTGGTAAAATCTTCGTAAATGAGCGGGATGTAACTAAGTTGAGGGATGTTGAAATCCAGAAGCATTTGCAAAAGACTATTGGAATTGTTTTCCAATTCTTCAATCTCGTCCCCAGCTTAACTGCTCGAGGAAATATTGAGCTACCATTAATTATTGCAGATGCACCAACCAAATATAGAAAAGAACGAGTTAGTGAGTTATTGAATGCTGTTGACATCGCAAATAGAGCAACACACCGACCATTCAGCCTCAGTGGAGGAGAGAAACAACGAGTTGCTATTGCTGCTGCAATCGCAAATGATCCTGTTATTTTATTAGCAGATGAACCAACTGGAAACATTGATTCTGTCGCAGAAAGCAAAGTAATGGATATTTTTCGGAAATATATTGACTCAAATCCTGATAAGACACTTATTATTGTCACGCATAATGCAAATTTGCGGAAAATTGCCGATCGAACTCTTATCTTAAAGGATGGACAAATTATTCGAGAATTAGGAAAACAAGTCAAGAACGGATATGACAATGGAATTAATAATGGAAAAACGATTTCTGAAGATGCTATAGCAATGAATGAGGTATACGATGACGCTGAAAGAGTATTCAATCCAGCTTTTCGAATCGAAGAGTTTAAAGAAATTAAAGGATGTCCTTTATGCCATTCTGAAGAAATTTTGAAGAATTATGACCAAGATCGAGGAAACTTCCAAATAATAAGCAACCAAATTGTTACGCGTGCTACAATTTTCTGTCAAAAATGTCATAAGATGAGTTTTGTTAATTGTGCCATATATGATATCACTAAAGACATCGTGTAACTTTTTTGTCAAGTTTACCCATTCTTGGTGTCACCACTCAGGATTGGAAAAACCTTATATATTACTTTCTTAATTTTTTCGTATGGGAGAACAACACTCATCTTCACGTATAAAAAATACATCAAATGGTCAAAAATCGATCCCGTTTACAGTTAAAATTGCGGGTGCAGCAATTTTTAGTGCAATGTCTTTGGTAATTTCCCTCTTGACAACAGAAGTTCTCCCTCGGTTTGCGTGGGGATTGGCTTGGTTTGATCCCGTATCTGTGATTTGGATACTCTCTTTTTTTGTGTTTGGGTATGAAGCAGGACTTATAACGTCGGTTGTGGGTATGTTTCTTCTATTTCCTTTCGATGGATTTTCCCCTTGGGGACCACTATTCAAATTCCTTGCGACAGTCCCTCTAATCCTTGTGCCATTAGCTATACAAAAATTGCGAAAAAAGGAAAATAATAATGAATCTATCTTGAATACGAAAAATCTAGTGATAAATTGGATTGCTAGTGTAGTGATTAGAATCGCAATAATGATTCCGGTTAATATCATATCAATTTTAACAATCGTACCAAATCTATGGGGGATAAACCTCTGGGAAGGAGACGCAGCTAGTTTAGGATTCCTAGGAATAGAATCCATTAATGGCTGGACAGCAATCATTATCACAGTTTTATTCGTGAATATTCTCCAATCTATATCTGATTACTTAGTACCCTATATTTTAATTAAACCAATACAAGTAGGAATCCCTAATCTAATCCAATGGTAAAAAATTAGGATGAATTAA
>JAEOTN010000271.1 GCA_016839865.1 Promethearchaeota archaeon
ACGACGGATTTCGCGGTTATGTCTATCATTTAGCAGTAGATCCTCAATACCGTTCTAAAGGATACGGAAAACGGCTAATGATGGAATTGCATGAAATTTACAACCGTATTGGCATCCTAAAGATTCATGTATTAATTGAGAAACGAAATAAAAAGGTTCAAGAGTTTTATGATAAACTCGGTTGGCATCGTAGAGATGATTTAATGCTTATGTCATTTATACCTGACGAAGATGCGTATACTCGAAATCTCATTTGAAATTCTTCAAAATTCTTTTTAATAACTCATAAAGAACTCCAACATCTTCAATATTCAATTTTTCATCAGGAGTGTGGGGATTTTTGATTCGTGGTCCAATTGAAACCATTTGAATCCCAGGAATCATTGCTCCGATAACACCTGTCTCCAATCCGCCGTGTACTGCTTTTAATTTTACTTCTTCATCCAAAAGTTGCTCGTATTGTTTCTTAACAAATTGAAGGAATTTACCTGTTGGGTCAGGTATCCATCCTGGATATAAGGATTCCAGCTCTACTTTCCATCCTCCATATTTTCCAACGCTTTTTAACGCAGATAGATAAGTCTTGAGATCAGAATCTATGCTACTTCGTGTTGAAAACACAAACTCCATTGTAGTTTCGGTCGTTTTTACGATTGCGAAGTTATTAGAGGTTTGAGTCAAGTTTTTCATGGAAGGTGAACGCTCAATGACTCCATAATGCACGATGTTAGCTGTCGCAATGATATCTTCGGTGATGGAATATGAAATATATGGAACCATCTTCACTTTTTTCCATTTCATTTCAAAATTTGGTTCAATTGCTTCTTGATTTCGATACGCAATCGTATTATAGTAATTTTTTAAGATTGTTTTCTGCTCTTTGAGGATTTTTTCTACAATCTTCACGTCCTTTGATCTTACTGCAAATGTAATGGTACTTTCTCGAGAAATTGCATTATGTTTCGATCCCCCGTTCCATGAACACAAATTGATTTTCACCTCTTCGAGCAATTCCGTTAAAACCTTTGCAACTATCTTATGTGCACTACCCCGATTTAGATGAATATCTCCACCAGAATGCCCCCCTCTTAATCCAGTAACCTTTATCTCCAAAAATACTTTGTCTAATCCAGGTTTTGGGTTTGTACGACTAAGTTTCCTAGTGAAAATCGAATCTCCTCCACCAGATGATCCCATAGTTATTGCTCCTACTTCTTCTGACTCCTCAATAATAAGATGTATTCCTTTGAGTTTGTGTGTTGTTATTTCCATTTCGACAGCGCCCGTTAACCCGGTTTCTTCATCTACAGTCAATAACACCTCAAGGGGTCCATGTTTAACATCCTTGTCAATCAATAATCCAAGGCTAAGTGCGACACCAATACCATTATCCGCACCCAGAGTTGTTCCATCAGCATCCACCCACTCATTATTATCCTGAATTCGAACAGAAATCGGTTTATTATCAAAATCAAATCCTCCCTTTAGATCTGTTTCACACACCATATCCATATGTGCTTGTAGAATGATAGGGGGAATCTTCTCCTTACCAGGAGTAGCAGGACTTTTTATACATATATTTCCAATTGCATCTTCTGTTAGTGCGAGTTTAAATCCTTTCTTCTTTTTTGCTGAAACCCAGTTTTTAATTGCTTTACGAATTTTCTCTTCTTTCTTTGAAGATCTAGGTGTTGCAGTTAAAATATCCTCAAAAATTTTCCATACATGGGATGGCTCAAGGTGCTCAAGTACCATATCCTAACATAGATACACTTTTCATAAAAAATTCGCGAAAAAAATCGAATTTCCCTAGTTTCAAAAACCCCCCTTCATAATTTTTTCATGACACTCTTTGAACGAACATATGTCTACAACTAAATTTTTACCAAAGAAATCCAATGGAGGAATTTGGTCCATCGGCTTTCTAGTTGGAACGCTTCTGATTTTTTGTATCCCATTAGCATTTTTGGGAGTCTTTAGCGATCCTTGGTTTATCGGATTAATGGGAGCTTTAATACTACTCATGGGACTAGTACTTGGGCTCACTGTACATGGATTTTATTCCATGAAATATGAAGTATCAGACGAATTTCTAATTTTTAGATGGAGTTTTTTCAAGAAAACGATTCCTCTACAAGATATAACCTCCGTTTCTTCTGTTTCGAAAACTAATCTTCAAGGGATTCGCTCTTTTGGAGTGGGTATTCCAGGACACTTAGTCGGGAGATTTCAACTTAAATTGAATGGAGAGTTCCTTGCTACCACTCTTTATGCAACAAAATTGAATAACCTCGTTATTCTCCGCACATCAGACAATAAAACTTATGGAATAACACCTGAAAATGTGGAAGAATTCATGAATTTTATACAATCGATCGGACCCCTAGTTAAGAAAACGGAAATGGATACATTACAACCAATTCGTGTATCAGCAAGCCAATTAAAAAAAATCCAAACCATCATCTCTACACTTTTTATAATTTGCATTATTTTAGCAGTAGGAACATTTACCTATTTCCTAATTGCGTATCAAAACCTTCCGGAAACGGGTGTACCACTACACTGGGGGATCGATGGACTTCCGGATCGATATGGAAACAAATCGGAACTTCTTATTATGGTGAGTATATTCACTGGTGTTGAACTACTCATAAGTGTCCTTGTGCATATTTGGATGCGAAAAAGCGATTTTGGAAAAGTAAGGCTGGGGAAACTCATTATGTTGTTCCCATTGATTATCAACTTAGTATTTAGCACACTTTTCATTGTGATAATGCAAGCTACTCTAAGTTATTTCTAATTTTTTTTATTAAATCTTGTATCTTATCCCCAAGGGTATCAACAAGAAGGGAGATAGTTATATCCCATACTCTTTGCTGTTTTTTCTTGTTTCTACATAATGATATGGCAATTCTATCGCGAGAAAAGTATTCACCAGTCACATTCTGAAATTTAGTATCTGTTAGAACTATATATAGTGCATTCGCAGATTGTTGGGGGGTAATTCCTAATCGATTCACCCAGTAACTCATCATTGAGTTATGCCTTTTTATACCATTGTCTATTCGTTCTCGTCCCAAGTTAGTTTTTACAATTCCGGGGTGTATTGCATTGACTTTAATTGGTGTGTTCTTCAATTTTCGAGCAAATTCCTTTGAAATCATCAATAGCAATAATTTAGATTGGTTATACGCAGGGAATCCATAGTTTTTCTTCTTGATTTGAAATTTATCCCAATGAACTATACCCCCCAAATGAGCTGAAGAAGATACATTAAGAATACGTGCATCTTTACTAGAATTTAGAGATGGTAATAAAAGAAATGATAGTAAAACGGGACCGAGGTGGTTTATTGCTAATGTCAGCTCATATCCTTCTTTTGTTACTTGATGAGTTTCCACGAACACTCCTGCATTGTTAACTAGTATATCTATAACAGGATATTTTTCAGAAATTTCTTTACCGACTCGTAAAACCTCCTCTAATATTGATAAATCTGCAATATAATAGGGAATCTCGTCCGAAAATTCGGATTGTTTAATTTCGTGAAGTAGTTGTTTTATTCTTATTTCGTTCCGTGCGATTAAAATTGGTTTCATTCCATTTTGAATACATTTTTTTACCAATTCCTTTCCTATACCGCTTGTAACTCCCGTAAGAACAATTGTTTTTTTCATGACAATCCTCTTGATCTTATTTAAAGGAACCTCACAAGCAAACCAATCGTAGTACCAATTACAGCGAGGAATCCGATCACAGCAACACCAAACCACGAGAAGATAGCATTACGAGCTATTGGTATTTTCAGCGTTACAGCATTCTCAGGGCATAATTCATGGCAACAGAAACAAGTTATACATTTTTTTTTATCCCAAATTGGTGTGTTGCCTTTTTTTCTGATTTCAGGAGGTTCAATAGCGTTTACAGGGCAGTTTTCCCAACATGTACCGCATAAAATGCATTTCTCTGAATTAAAACCAATACGAGCTTTAAATACAGTATTCGAAATATAATCCGCCATTTTCTTAGGCATTTTTGCTGAAACTGGTGAAATGCTCTTAGGAAGCTTGAATTTCCTCTTCACATTCTCAATTTTTTCTCCTAAAAACTCAATTTTGCTTAAATCTGTCGTTCCCAATCCCATTTGTTCTCCAAATGCAAGATATTTCACATCCTTTACAGGAATCTCGGTAATTTTACATACAGTTGTATCAAGCGCAATTCCATCATAACCTGCTAGAATCAAGTCTAATTTTACGGGATCACCAGAACCTGGTCCATTTCCCTCCATTCCTAGATATCCATCAATAATAGTTAGTTGTGGGTTAGAAACGGAGTAAATATCTACTAATGCAGAGGTAAATCTATCTAAAGATGGAAATTGAGCGTGAGTTTTTGCCTTATTGGTTCGTAATATAGTTCCAAACATGTTTTTTATACAACACGTTAGAGTACATTGCCCATGTGTCTTAATTTTAGGCAAATTAATAATAAGGTCTGCATCTTTTAGCAATCGAGAGCTTGGGAACTCATCTAGTTCCAAAGGACTTTTTACCTTGTAGATTTCTCGTTCCGTTGCTTCAAATGGAATGCATTCTGCAATTTCTCCCTCCTCTTCACATACTGCTAGTAATCCACTTTCCTTAATCGCATGTTCCGTTGTTTTGGGTTTAAATCCTCCTCCGCTTGAATCACACACATAGATTTTGGCTGGTTTGAACTGTTTCACCCATTGAATCACAGCCTGTACGACTTTCGGGTGGGTAGTTGCAGCCAATTCAGGTTTTTTCGCTGATAATAAGTTAGGTTTTAGAAGAATTGTCATTCCGTCTTTTATCATGAGTTCTTTCGCATTAATCAACTCCAACGCAGAAAAAACTGCTGATTTAACATCCTCATCCACTACTTTCTGAATTGCGATCTGATTTCGATTCACCATTTTCCTAAATTACGTACTATCTTAGAATTAAAAAAACAAGTGGTTAGATGATTTACGGAATAAGAAAAAACAAGAAATAGTAATAAAAAAGGATTGAATTTATTCTTCGTTTACTGTTATTGCCTCTTCAGGACATTGAGTTTCACAACTACGGCAGCCTGTACAATTTTCCATTTCTAAGATCACTGCCTTTCCGCCATCAGGTTCACCGTAAACATCAAATGCGCAGACATCGTAACACGTACCACATCCGGTGCATTTATCCATATCGATCACAATTTTAAATGACATAATATTTTCCTCGATAAAGTTTTATCATTTTACCTAACTCTTTGCTCCATTTTAAAGCTTGTGCTCTCTTTACTTGAGATTTTCGAACGTGAATGAACAATTACAATTATAAAAGCATGAAAAAGCCCTCTGTTCATGGGAAACTGATGGGATACCTTTATTCAGAAAATAATCCCTAACCGTTAATCAGATTCATCCATACTTATTTATGATATCCATTGGTACTCATTCATAGTTCAGTAGTTTGAGGATAATATACGATGTCATGGAAGGATCTCTATTCAGAAGTTAAAGCAAAAAAGATGGCTGCACTTGGGAAAAAAGATGTAGTAAAAGCAGTGGAAAAACATGGAAAAATATTAGCAATTCGTGGCAAGTACGAAAAACCTGAGCGTGTCATAAAACACTCCTATGCATCAGTGAAAGACATTATTAGTCCTTATGAAGTTCTAAAACGAGATCTTTCAAAATACGATGTAGTACTGATTGGATGTCCGGGTTCTGAAATTCCAAAATCAGGTATGAGTAAATTCCGAGATTATGTAGTAAATGATGGAGGATGGGTAATAACAACAGATTGGTGTCTACGAACTGTTATTGATGACGTTTTTCCTGGATTCATCCATTGGAATGGTGAAAAAACAGGAGATGCAGTTGTAAAATGTGAATTGGTGGATCCTCATCACCCTTTCTTGGATGGAGTATACGGAGCAATTATGACTGGAAAATATTCATCAAAGGGAGCAAAGAGTCCAACCTTTTCATGGTGGTTAGAAGACAAATCCTTCCCTATTTCAATAATTCGTCCAGATCTCGTGACTGTGCTTATCCGTAGTCCCGAAATTGGGAGTAGATGGGGAAAAGATCCAGTATTAGTATATTTCGATGTCGGAAAAATGGGAGGTCGTGTAATTCATATGATTTCTCATACTCACTTGCAGAAAGGAGGAAAGAAAGGGCACTTCGTATCTGCTATGATCCTAACGAACATCTTAGATGAAAAAGTAGGGATTAAAACTGGAGTAAAGAAATCGGGAGGAGCACCACAATACGCTGATTATGGTGGTTCTTCGTCGTCCTATTCTTCAGGTATAGAATGGGCAAGTCCTGCGAGTACGACTCCTCAAAATAATTATGCACTTCCTGATAGCCAATCCCAAGATTCTACTCCCGAAATGTTTGGAACTGCACAAATTGAAGAAGTATCAGATAAAAGTTCTATCCCAGCTACTCAAAAATGTGCATTAGGAGATGGAACGTTTGCTGGATATGAAGGCAAAGTGATGAAATGCGGAAAATGCGGAACCCTATATCACGAAAACTGCTTGAGCATTCAACTTCAAGATGGAACATGCAAAATTTGCGGTAGCATATTCCTGTTCTAAAAATAATCCCCAAATTCCTTTCTTTACTTACTCAATGTCGGAATCTTTACAACTAATCTTTTTCTCTTGAATTTCAATTGCTTCTTCTAAGGTGATATTCCCGATGTAAACCTCATTAGCTAATTCGCGAGAAAGTGATAGTTTTCCATTGCTTATCTTTCTAGAAGTTCTCTGAATATGTTTTAGTTCCGATGGTTGTGCTTCCTTATTGAAAATAAATTCTAAATCTGTATCTTTTAATTCCTCTCCAGGTCTATACCCGATAATTATAGCAGCTTGTTCATCTCGAGTGATGGATTTTTTATATCCCGGATAAAATGCATTCGAATTTTGAATATGGATTCCATTTTGTTTACTCGTACCTGATTCATCGACAAGGTAAATTTGAATGGGACTAATTAGACTCTCTTTTTCTATGAGCACCTTTAAAACATCTCGTAAAGAGCGTATACTTCCTTTTCCAACTTTTATTTCAATTTCCATTGGTGCAAAACTTGCTGCACTCATATTGATACGCCCAATGACTTTCTCAGCGCTATGCACGATTTCAGTATAAATTAAAGTTTTATCTAAGAAATAGGCTAAACCGATGTTTTTTTGACCTGGATCGATTGAAACCAACAATGTAGAAAATTCTCGGATGTCATATAATCCTCTTAAAACATTCAGAATTAGAGATGTAAAGTTGGGGTACATCTCATAATTAATTAATGAATAAAGAGTAGTACAATTTTGATATTTCTTCTCATGTTCTATAATTTCTATCCCTTCCTCGTCGGTCACAATCAAGGAACTCTTTAATGGTAGAGAGTCTGCTGACTCCAGTGAAGACCAAATAATGCGTTTTTCCTTTAATTTTTTAGAAAGGATATAAAACACTTTCATATCCCGAATAAAAAGGAGTAATTTTTTATCCACAAGTAGAGATACTAGTAATTAGTTAAATATTTTTCATTAGATACTACTAGGTATATGTAAATGCAGTTCTCTGTGTCGAATTCTATTCTCAATTCTTGGATTTCCTCTTCCGAAGAAACTGCAAGTATCATTCATATCTGGGGGGATGATATTGGCGTTGGCAAATCTACCTTATGCTATGTTGCGGCATTAGAGAAGCTCGCGAAAGGGCAAAAAGTAGTTTTTATCAGCACTAAATCATATTTCAACACCCAACGTTTTCAACAACTAAAGCAAAACTATCAACCATTTGATCCCTATAATTTTCTATTATATCACCCTTCAACGTTTTCTCAACAAACTGAAATTGTGATGAATTTAGAATTCTTATTTCTCGAGGAGATAAAAAAATTCAACAAGACCAACATTGGATTGATTATTTTAGATGGTGCATCAATTTTACGTCACTTGGAGATGAAAAGTGAACCTCAGAATCAAAAAACTCTACGTGTGTTCAGTACAATTATCGCTAGTTTGGATTATCTTCGAATAACCTACGAAATTCCTATCCTGGTCTCGAATAGATCCGTCATACGGATTAAAGATAATCAAAACGTAGTTCAACCGGCGAGTAACGCAGTTATGCAATATTGGGGAAAAATTAGTCTGAAGTTACAGCGGACTGAAGATCCTTCCATACGAAGAATCACGCTTGAGAGGCATCCTGAAAAACAAAATTTACCCATTCAAATTGATGTTAAACTATCTGATAATGGATTCATTTAACGGTGAAATTCTCGTAGAATCTCTTTAATTGTTTGGATTGGAGCATCTGTTTTTAGTGCTTGAGGGTCAAAATGTGTTCGAGAGGATCGAAATCCCATTTCCGATAATCTGTTTTGAATTTTTCGAGGAGCAGGATAAGTGCAATCCAGACTATCTGCAATTTTTGGGAGTGAATAGAAATATGGGGGAAATAAGTCTTCATCAGTTGCTAATTCTACAAATTTTTTTAATTGGGAGTAACTTGGAAATGATTTCACCATTGGATCTTCTATTTGCGTCTTCAATCTCTCTATGTAATACGGATGATGTAGTTTCCCCATCCACAATAACCCAGATCTAACCATCTGTTGTCCACAGTTTGGACAACTGTTATCCATAATTTTGGATTTATCATATTCGATTTTTGAAACAGATCTATGCAAACAAGATTTACAAAAAAGATAGTATCCGAAATTGCGAATATTTGAATTCACTCCCAAAATGCCTTTACGAATGTGTAGGAAAACCCTCACAAAATGATTGGCGCTAATAGATATCACAGGCTCAATATATAATTCGTAGAGATTAGCAATTTTTGCAAGAAAATAGATAAGGATGCGCGTTCCCATTTCTTTGATGAATTCTGTACGAATAGGGACGGTGAAATACTTTCTAATGCAAGCTTCTTTTTTTATCCCAAATAAAACAGGAGTATCTGTTGCTGTTACACATAGTAATCCTCCTACTTCTGAAACACTGATGCTCTGCATTGCTGAAGGTATGTATTGGCAGGGAGTACCAAAAGGATCTATGTCAATGATATCAAGATAAGTATCTGAAGAGTCATGATATCGAGATAAAAACAGTTTCGCATCTTCATTAGTGATATTGTATTGATCTGGAGCTATACTATTTAGTTCAAGATTTTTTTTGATGATTTCCACAGCCACGGGATTGATATCATTAATGTGGACCTTTTTGATTCCAGGACACTGCTTCAATAATCGCAAGGATCTGATGCCTGTAGCAGCCATAGAATCATAATAAGAAAGCTTTTCGGACCGTTGGGTGGAGTATGAATTAACTACGCAAATAGTAAGATCTCGGTTGATAGTCATACGCGAGTTATAGAATACTGACATTGATTTACCGATCTTTTCCACTGCAGACTCCTTTACAGGGAGGAGAAATTCCACTCCTGCCTCCTCAACCTTAATTGGATTATACTCTTGATCCCGAATTTTCAACTTAACTATCCTTAATACATACGATTACCTAAACCCTTCTGAGGAATAATGAGTAAGCGCTGGTTGGCAGAACACCGTTCGGATGAATTTCATAAGAAATCCAAAAAAGATGGATATTATGCCCGATCAGCATATAAACTACTTAATATCAATGATAAATTCCAAATCTTCAAGAATGTTAGATTCGTTATAGATTTGGGCGCGGCTCCAGGATCTTGGCTTCAAGTAACTAAAAGTCATTTACACGATAAAAATTCGAAAATTATGGGTGTAGATCGTAAAAGAATTAAAGAAATTGAAGCAGTAAAACACCTTCGTATGGATGTATATTCCGATAAGCTTGATGAGGAGATACGTTCCTTCTTTACAAAAGGAATTGATCTAGTTCTTAGCGATATGGCACCTAATACCTCTGGACATAAAACATTGGATGGTGCCCGATCCGTTGACCTTGTTTCAAGAGCTTATGAATTAACTAGCCCGTATTTACGCCATAAAGGGAAATTTATCGCAAAATTATTCCAGTGTCCCGAGATCAATACTTTAAAGAAAGAAATTGAAAAAGACTTCCAAAAAGTTCAATTTTTTAAACCAAAAGCGAGTCGACAACATAGTAGGGAGATGTTCCTTATAGCAACTGGTTTTAAGAGAAAGAAAAAGTAATATGAAAAAGGTTTTTTTAGATTTTATTTTAAGCTTGCAGCGTATGCAGCAGCATCCATTAAGTTAGCCTTATCTCCATCAAAGTTGGAAGGTTTGATTTTTAACAGCCATCCAGCTCCATATGGATCTGCATTAATGGTTTCAGGCTCGTCTTCTAATGCTTCGTTTACTGCGACAATTTCTCCACCTACAGGGGAAAAAATGTCTGCAACAGCTTTTTGTGCTTCAACAGAGATATCTTCAATAAGATCACCTGCTCCAATAGTAATTCCTACAGCATCTGCTAGGTCACAAGTTATTATTTCACCTAATTGAGCTTGGGCATAATCACTTACACCAACGATTACAAGGTCACCGTCTTTCTTTGCGTATTGGTGCTTATCAGAATATAATAAGTCTTCCTGGACGTTAATTTCTTTATCATTAACAGTTACTTTCATTTTTTTTTCACGTTGTAAAAATAGTTCAATATCGATCTTGGATTATCCTTCTAATTAAAAAAAGTTTTTTTTCATAAAATACTGTATTTTGTGAAGATGAATCTCGAAAATATCCAAAAAGACATGGAATTTTTATCAATATATAAAAAAATTATTGAGGATTTTGGTTTTTCTGAGAAGAAGGATAAAGAAGCAAGAGAGAATTTGAAACAAATCATAACTGAGGATGAAAATTATTCTCTGTCTGACACACTAAAAGCAATTCAAGTATTGATTTCTAAGTTTTCAGAGATAATCATACTAGGTGGTGGACCTGATTCTCCAACTTTTATGGAAAATCTATCCAAAATTTCAAGTTCTCCCATTTTTAATTCACAAAACGTGTTAATTATTGCAATTGATGGAGCAACCGAATTATTATATGAATATGATATAATTCCTCACTTGATCTTTACCGACCTAGATGGTATTCAATATTCTACAATAAACGATCCTCGTTTCGATGATACTTTCTTCATAATTCATGCTCATGGCGACAACATTGATTTAGTTGATAAATTCGAATCACTCATTTCTTCAAAGAACATCATTGGCACTACTCAAGTGCAAACAAATTTGCCGGTTGTAAATAGTGGAGGTTTTACAGATGGAGATCGTGCCCTTTATTTCTTAATGAATTTTGTTACGGAAATGCAAACCATATATTTAGTTGGATTTGACTTTGGAGACATTATAGGTGAATACTCGAAGCCCACACTAAACAGACCATCTGCTGCATCCGAAATTAAGAAAAAGAAACTAGAATATGGAGCAAAAATTATCCAAGAAATTTGCACAAAATCAGTATGTAATTTTATATTTCTTGAAATAAATCATCATTATATCTTAAAAAACGAATCAAAAGCATTAGAAAATTGTAAATTTGTTCGAGTTGAATCAGAAGATGCGATTAAGGCTATCCTTCCTCTACATCTATTATTCCTGCCTCAGAAATGTTAAATGGGATTTTCTGGTTGGGAAGTTCACGAGAATTTACTATATGACCCCATCGAGTATCTTCAATTTTCTGTAGGAATATGACTTCATCAACATAATGGTTCAGCACGTATTCCATAATTGGTCTTTCCGGATAAATGGCGTCTTCTGAGGTAAAGCCCGTCACTTGACTGGTCAAAATTGTAATGATATTGTTGTTTTTCGTTATTTCTCGTATATATTCCAATATCCGTTTTAATTTCTCTCGGACTTGGATACTGGATTTCTCCTCATTTCCCAAATCTACACGTACATAATTTGTTAGAGAGTCGATAATTATTAGTTTTATTCCTTTCTCAACTCCTTCTGAATCAAATTTCTTCAAAACAGAATATATCATATCAGTACTCTCTGCTTTCAACACTAATATTCGAGATAGTAATTCCTTCTCATCAAGATTGTAACTCTGAGTTCCTATTTCAAGAATTCTTTCAGGACGAAAGGTATCTTCTGTGTCAATAAATAGTGCAGAAATTGGTTGTTTCGCATCTTTATTAGCAGAATGAAGCGATACACAAGAGTGGAGGCAAATTTGAGTCTTTCCACTAGCAAATCCTCCGTAAATCAAATACACTACTCCTGGGATGAATCCGTGTCCCAACATCTCACTAAATTTATTACTAGATAACTTAATTGCATTCGAACTTACTTTTTTCATGGATATAGATGGAGAATTTATATAGTCTTTCAAATCTTTACGTTCACGTATCTTGTCTGTAGCCTTTTTTGCTTGAGAAGCGTCGATTTTTTTTATTTTCTTCAACTCTGTTGGATTGAATATCTCGATAATAATCCACCTTATCCAATTATATCCATTCTGGTTTATATTCCAAAGGAGTACCTATATTTACAATAGTTAAATAGTCAAATATCATTTGTCCTAATATTTTTTCTTCTCGTTTCCAAACATTTTTTATTTTTAGTTAATTTAGATGCGTGATTGCAATTTACTGCAAAGAATAATTTTCGGGGTCTCCATGGTAAAGAAAAAAACTCAGTGTCCATATTGTGAAAAATTTTTTGTGAGCTTGCCCCGTCATAAGTGCAAGCTAGATCCAAACTTGAATATGGATGAGACTACCCAATCTAAATCTTCAGTAAGTGGCAATAAATCCACAGCGGCTTTATCTAAGAAAAAACGGAATTACTCCGAAATAGATAAAGAAGTTCTAAATCTCATTAAAAACCGTCAAGAAATTTACAAGGATGAAATCATCGTTTCACTCAAAATTGATGAAAAACTATTAGTCAATTCGATAAATCGACTGAAGGCTAAACAGAAAATTCAGATAAAATCTGATTTAGTAGAAGGTATCCGTAAAGAGCTAGTGAAATATATTGAAGAATACGTTCTAAAAAATGAGTGTGCTGATTCGAAAAATAGCAATTCTGTTACTTGGGAAACTATGGGAAACTGTCCATGCTTTTTATGTCCTAATGTTAATAAATGTAACTTTGGTCAAAATGAAACAAATCCCATAAGATGTTCCTATTTAGTTGAATGGATCACAAGCAGACTTCAAAATACCCATTATGAAAGCCCATTCAAAGGAAATATCGAAGATAAAAAGAAATGAATCCTAAACCATTTTGATCATACGGTATGTGTTAAAATCAACTAATACACGATAAAATCCTCTTAATTTTTTATCCATTTCCTGATCTCTAATATCTGTTCTAATGCAACCATCAGGTAGCGAGGATAGCTTGGATAAAGAGCACAAAATGTTTATTTGCTCTTTCTTTATTTTGTTTAGTACCTTAGAAGTGATCTGCAAATTTCCTCGCCCAAATACAAATCCTTGGCGTCCTATGGGGGAAAGAATCAGTTCTGTTGGATCATTATCTATTATTTGAAGTATTTGAGCTTCATTCACATCCGACGCAACAAGTTTTTTATTTTTAATGATATCAAATCCTAGTAAAGATTTTGGGAGATTCAATATAGTAGCAATCATTTGTACTGTAGTACCTGGTCCTAAAATGTAGTAGGTTTCTGTATTCATTTGTTCTATAATCGACTTAGCTATAGCCTTCTGATTATCATGTTCCATATCGGTTAACGGGGTTGCTTGTTTCATACCCTGGACAAGTAAAGGAAGGTGGGGGGATAAAAGATAACCATATAACTTCGTTTCTATTCGGTTTTCTCTAAACGCTTCCTCATTGATGTCTACTACTTCAGATTTAAGTAGCGTTGCTGTACCATTTAGAAACTCAACAGTTAGTTCTGCACCTGTAGATGGATTCACTGAAAACACAGGAGAATGTATTTTTACACCTGCAGGTATTCCTAAACAAGGAATTGATTGCCCAATAGCTTCATATATATCTCGGGCGGTACCATCTCCTCCAAGAAATATTATTAATGCCACTTTTTTTTTTTGAAAATATTGAACTGCTTTTTTAGTATCTTCATGTGACGTCTGATAAAGGATTAATTTATGTGGAAAAACAGAAAGAGGAATCACTTCATGTTGAATATTAGAACTTTTACAAGCATCTTCCCCCATAATCCCTGGTGCAGCTATTATAACAGAATCATTATTAAATGATTTAAGTTTGTTTAGAAATTCACTTGCACGAGGTTGGACTTGGGGTAGGGCACCTAATTCTCGTGCTTGATGAAGAATATGTTCCCCATCAGTTCCTTTTAATCCTACAGTACCTCCCATACCAGAGATGGGATTAATTACAAATCCAATTAAGTGTGGTTTTTGACTCATAAATGTCACATGGATCCATATTTGTTAAGAAATCCTTCAGATAATGTACTAATAATGTTTTTAGATGAAACTTAATTTAAAATACCAAGTCAATCTAGCCGTGTGAATAAATGAGTCAAGAATTTGTTGAAAAGATCCGTAAAAAACTTCCGTGGGTAATGAGATCGATTAGATTACCATATATTAATTTCCCAGATTTCAAAGGACGAAATTTTGATATCCCTACTCCTTCCAGAAATATACTTCTAGGATTGGTTTACATCTTTCTCTTCTGGTTGATGATGGGTGGGGTGTATTTAATGATCCCAAATTCTGCTGGAAGACTTCCTATTGCTGTCGGTGCCGATTCAGATGGAGCTCCCTTGTGGATTTATCCAAGTATAACCGATGCGTTTGTTATTGAATCAATCGTTGCTGGTGCAATTATCTTCATCGGAGCGATTGGATTCATCATATTATATCAATCTACTAAACACATCTATAACACACGGTATGCTAGAATTCTGATTACAGTGGGATTTATATTAGCAGCATTTACATTTGGAATATTGCAATATATCGTAATCGAAGGTAAAGTTAATGTATAAAGAAAAGTAATCCAATCAGGACATATATACCTGATCGGGATTTGTCCAATACATAATTTTATTCAATATTCTTTCTCCAATACTCATCTTACTTTTATTTAAGATTCTAATGGTGTCTTCACTAAACACCATAGTCTCAATTTTCTTCAAAGGAATATCAATCGATAATTGATTCACATTTTGTATCGTCATATATGATTTCTCTTTAACATCTTCAGAATCTATTGTTATTGAAGAGATATAACCAGTTTCAATATTGTTAACAGCCTTTTTCAAGTAAATTGTTGTACGAGTGTTTTTTTTTTTCAAATGTCTGAGAATTTTGATTTCATCGGCAAAATCCTCACTGCTATCATGGAAACGCAATCCAAATTCATCTTTTTTAAGCAAGATATCTTTTAGTGCATAGGTACTGGTTTCACCGGATTCTATATTTACGCAATCCAAGGTAAAATCGAACCCAGTTTCATTATTATGGATGTCTGTTAACTGAAGTAAATGAAGAGTACCACTTTCTTGTAAAAATATTTCCTTCCCTTTTGATTTATGAACCGAATTCAGGTTGAATTTCAGTTTAAATCGCCATTTTTTGTAGAATAGTTTCCCTTTTTCATCAACAAAAACATAGGAAATATACTTTTTCAGATATCGTTTAAACAGCTTGTAGCTCTTTCCGATAGAATCAGCATCTCGTGGAAGTGCTGCTGCTTTCTCATGCAATATCGGATCGATGCTTACTGCTACGAGAATTGCATTCTTATTTTTGGATAGCTGATGTAATGCACCAAATTCTATTTGTTTCAAATTTATTACGTCTTCAGGAATAGTGTAAGTTTCTTCAGATATGTGTGACCTGTTGTATTGAATAATTTCCTCTGAATCAACATTCTTTTGTCCTTTTTTCGGACTTTTTACATTAATAGGTGAGAATTCATATCTAAAAGGTTCACAAACTTCGTCATTTATTTGTAAATCCTTTAAAACGCCAATTCCTACAGTGAAATCCCGGGTATCAGCATGCAGATACATTTTTCCCATCATAACTTCATAGACTTCTTTCTTCTTCTGCATTGTTAAGTACGCTGCATAATTCTCAATACCAAACATAGTCTTAAACTTGACATTAGCCATTTCCCGGTATTTTTCTCTAGCATTTTTCATATTAACTGCATATTTAAGACGTTGTCGTTTTCCCATCAATATGAAAGGTAATATAGAACCTCTTGCTGGTTTGATTTGATCTCGATCATCATACATCGCAAGGATTCGCAAATAGGATGGAGGATGACTATTCATCAAATTACTTAGAAGATTGATAGGTTTGGGATTATGCATATGACGATCCAGGTATTGAGCAGTGATTGAATAGTTATCTACCTTGTTATATTCGAGAATCTGTTCTTCGGAAAGAAGCATTGTGTCTAATCCAATCTCCCTACCACTAGAATAGAAACCCTCTAAATTATACAATCCTTTCGCTAGCTCATTTCCATACCCACTTTCTCTCGTTCGACGATCTGCTCTGCCCTCTAACATCCGAATAAACACATAAATGATCAGTGTTATTCCGAAATTAACGACAATAAATGCCCAGATTGGTATTATGGGATCAACTGAGCCTAAAGAATAATCATACATCGTTGCTGGCCAACCTGGGATTGCCCAAAATATCCCTAATTGGATACTACTAATGATAGAAAGGA
>JAEOTN010000272.1 GCA_016839865.1 Promethearchaeota archaeon
TGGAATCCACATCCTTGCGAAACCATCCAACCAGCTAACCTTCCTGTATTCCCACCACTCATAGAAACGAAAGAAATGTTACCTTTTGCTGTTGGCATGCCCGGATAATAATGGATTTTTGAGTATGGATTGTTTATTCCTAGGCAGTTGGGTCCTATAAAGCGGGTATAAGTTTTTACCTCATTAACGGCCTCTTCCAATTCAGTTTGTAGTGCAAAGTTTCCACTTTCTCCAAATCCCGAGGAAAAAATTACTGCAAATTTTACTTTCTTTTTCCCACATTCTCGCACTACTCCAGGAACGTGCTTTGCAGGAACTGCAATATATGCTAAATCGATTTCTGGGACTTCTGGATCAAATAATGAAGGATATACTTTAAATCCGAATAGATTCTCGTGTTTTGGGTTGATAGGATATACTTCTCCACCCTCTTTGACAAATTCTTGATTAGCAAATACGAATTTTATTCCACCAATTTTATTTTTTGAAACTCCAATTACGGCTATAGTTTTTGGATAGAATAACCTTGTTAAGTCAACATGTGTAGTAGTTTGAGCCCCAGAACTCATGTGTCCATTTTATAATGAAAGACATATTAAGCTTTTTTGACGGAATACGTAAAAAAACGGATTGATTATCACTGTTTTGGATTTTGTAACACAAACATTTTTTTACTCGGTTCAAATTAGCACATAATGTTATCGGTTGCTAAGATTACAAATGGAGTTTATTTCTTTAAACAAGATAAAGCTATTCATCCTCTTTCAACGTCAAATGGATACTTAATTGTACCTTCACAAATACAAAACAACTCCATCTCGACAACCGAAAACTCAATATTGGTGGATGTAAATCTTGAAGAAGAGGGATGGATTGCGTTAAAGACTTTTTGTGATAAGAATTCAATTCCAAGCCCAAAAACTTTGATTATGACACATTGTCATCTTGATCATTCTTGTCATGTTCATCTATTTGTGAAGATTTTTGATGGAAATGTAATAGCTCCTGAACCAGAAGTTTCGGTTATACTAGAGCAAGACGGCTTTTTAAACGTGTATCAAATTCATGAAATGCAGGAAATACCAAGTTTGTTGGAATCATATCATCATTTGAAATATGAAATTCTTCAGTTTGATATATTACCAGAAAATAAAGCCACTACTTTTCAACCTGGAACCACATTTGACTTTGGAACAATTTGTATCAAAACCATACCTTTAACTGCACATAGTGTAGGTCATATTGGTCTTATATTTTCTTTTCCAGATGAAGAAACTAAAATTTTTCATAACTCGTGTCTTGGTTTGGACCAATTGAAACTTAATAAAGAAGGAATACCAAAAGATGGATTTGGTCCGTGGTATGGCTTTAAACATAATACAATAGAATACTATCTAACAGATATTGATAAATCGGAATCTCATTTTCAAGAATGCGATGTCTTAACCTCATCTCATGGTATTATTTTCTCTCGTGGAAGCATATCCATAAAAATTCTCCAAGGAAATAAAATTTACATTAAGATTTTACCACAAGCAGGACATTTTGAATCCCCATTTGATTACATGCGAAGAAAGATTCAAGAACGAGAAGAAGCGATTTTAGTTGCTTTAGAAAAATTGGATGTCCACTTAGATCATATACATAAGGTCAATGATTCAAGTGTTTTAATTGGAAAACTGTTAGATATGGATATAATTTTTTCACAAAACCGAATATCAGTTAGACAAATACCAGCTTATAAGTTTTGGGAACGTCACCTTATTATGAACCATCTGAAAAGATTGGAAAATAAATACATCCATCTTTAATTAAGTATTGACAAAAAAGGAGAAACATTTACTAATATCAAAATACAATTTATGTTATGAAGTTCTTTAGCTCTAGAAACATCATTATCATCTCTTTATTCTCCTTCATTTTGTTTACAATACCCAGTTTTTCTCAAGGAATACCTTCTGTAGAGTCACCTCCAACTGGAATCATATTATTGATTGGAGATGGAATGGGATTTGATCATATCGAATTAGGTCGATTAGTTGAATATGGACCAAGCGGAGAATCTGCACTATTGAACTTCACATATCAGAATTCTATTTCTACAGTCAATATTGACGGAATAACCACCGATTCAGCAGCCTCTGCTACTGCAATAGCTACAGGAATAAAGACTCGTAATGGAAGGATTGCAACGAGTTACGATGCAAGTGTGGATTATACAACAATACTAGAAATTGCACAAGATAATGGATATGCAACAGGAATTGTAGCTACATGTTATTTAACTCACGCTACTCCTGCGGCGTTTATGGCCCATAATCCTTCCCGAAATGACAATACTGCAATAGTTGAGGATATTTCTCATGCTAATGTAGATGTACTACTTGGAGGAGGGAGCAATAACTACTATTTAGGAGATTATATTTCAGAAATGCAATCTGATGGATACGAGTATATAACTGATAATTCTGAATTGAATTCAACGAGTACTGTTCCGTTATTGGGATTATTCAGCAGTACATCTTTAACTCCAGCATACCAAAAACTGGAAACAAGCTCACAACCCAGTCTTTTGAATATGACCATGAAAGCGATTGATTTATTAAATAATACAGGAGACCCATTTTTCTTAATGGTAGAAGGTTCCCAGATCGATTGGGGAGCTCATGACAACGATCCAATCTATACTGCTTTAGAAGTCATTGAATTTGAGAAAAGTGTGAAATATGTTAAAGAACTTGCAGAAATTGATTCAAATCTTCAAGTGCTTGTGACTGCTGACCATGAAACAGGAGGATTATCAGTAGGTGGCTATACTTTTACAACTGCACTACCTTCAGATACTGATGATTTTGAAACAAAGAGAAGTAAAAGAATTGCACGAGCAGATGAGGTAGCCACATCATGGTCAACAGGAGGACACACAAGCTCGGAAGTCATTTTAGCAGGAATGGGTCCGAATACGGAAAAAATTCTCAATGCCACGCATCATGTTGATACTTTTCCGATTATGCGCGAAATAATCGATGGACAGACTGAACCATCAATTCTTGATCCTTACAGTAGATATATGAATCTCTTTGTGTTAATTTTCCTTGGAAGTTTATTAGGAGTTGCAGTTTTGACAGCCCTTTTTACATGGATAGGAAAAAAGAAAAAGAGGATTTAATATCGAATGAATTTCTATTTTTTTTGTTTAACTGCAACTACTACAAAATAATAGAGAAGATGCAAGATAATTCCCAGTGCCCATCCTCCTACAGGCCAATACCACCAAACAACAACGCTTTCTAAAAATAAATTTTCGAATATCAAGTATCCAGAGACTACAATGAAGAGAAAAATGTGGTAGAGAAGAATCTTTAATTGAATGTTTTTCACATTCACTGATTCAATTATTGTTACAAACAAGTGTATAGATAAAGCTAATGCTGTTCCTGCAAGAGGCCAATAATGCCATCGATTTTCATAACCCAATATTGTGTTGATAATCAACATATATGCATTAGCACACAAAAACACTAACAAGTGAACAATAAATGAATTTACTAGATGATATCGTTTTCGTGAACTTTGCTCTTCAGGAGGATGACGAATTAATATAAACATTGTAGATAATGTGTGAGCAAATAATATCGAAAACCACGCAGATATTGGAAAATACGCCCATGTTATTGGATTCGAGAAGTCTTGACCAGTAAATGTGTCAATAAATGTGAAATATCCAATCATTATTAGATACAAAAACCAATGCAAAACTAATGCTTTTGTATATCCTCTCAATTTTGTTCGTGCGATAATCCGTACGAAAATATGAAGTAACAATGCAATCCCCCACCCGATTAGCGACCACAAAAACCAAAAATAGCTTGTGTTTATTTGGTTGATGAAATATAAACCCGTATTTACTAGTAAATAGCATACAACGTGAATAATTATGTCTAAAGGAATTTTTCGACGCTTTTTTGTGAATTTTTTTTTGTCAGACATACAGATGCAAATCTTGAATTTTATACAATTTTCAGTATTCTTATAATAATAAATTCAACAGTTAGCCAATAGTTAGCGTTCCATATCCTTTATGCTATATATACCACTCCTTCCCACGGAAATAGATGAATGGTTTCATTTTTTGTTTTTTCGTTTTTTGAATAGATTGTTGTAGATTCTGCAAAGTTTGCGTATTTATGAGGATTCTTAAATTCGATTACGTCCTCACTCATGTTTAAGTATATGACTGCAATTTGCTTTTCGGATTCGAAACTATGTGTTCGAATATAAGAAACTACATTTAAGGGTATTTCTGTTGATTTATATACTACTAGAGAACCCGAATGTAATGCTGGCGTTTGACTTCGTAAGTGGATAAAACGTTTATAACAATGCAACAACGAGTCGGTATTTTCGTTTTGGGTTTTTACATTACGTTCCTTATAAGAAGGTGTAATTGGTAACCATGGCATTGAAGATGAGAATCCTGCATTATTTTCTGTATCCCATTGCATGGGTGTTCTACATTCATCACGATTTAGAGATTCCCCTATGATTTTTCTGACTAGCTTTAGTATAAATTGAGGTATTTTACTAAATTTTAATGCTACAGGATCTAAGCTTGCTTTGATGTCAAGATCATGATTTTCCATTCCTAATTCCTCTCCATAATAGATGAATGGAACACCTCTTGCTGTTAATTGTAGAGCTGAATTAATTTTCGCTTTTTGTATACTTCCGTTTAATCTAGATATGTGACGTAAACGGTCATGGTTACCATATACCCAAGTAGGAATATGTGGTTCAGGAAAATATTCTTCATAGAGTTCTATCAATTTATAGATCTTTTTAGAATTGAGCGGAGTTCCCATGGATTTGAATAAAAATACCAGATTAAGACCATCATTTATTTTATCACCACAATATGGTCTTGTCAAAAATAATGGTCCATAAACTTCTCCAACAATAAACCTCGTAGGAGTATATTCGTCGATAAGAGTCCTTAATCTTTTCAAAAAACTAAGGGTATCAGGATGATGCTGGGTGTATTTCGTAGATTGAAACAGATAATCTAGACTTTTTTCTGAGGGAAATAACCTCCACGATGCAGGATTATCTCGGAATTGGGCATCTTCAAACAGAGTATCAATTAAATCTAGACGGAATCCATCTATCCCTTTATTCAACCAAAATCTAACCGTATCAAGCATTTCGGATTGAACTTCTGGATTACGATAATTAAGATCTGGTTGAAATGGAAGGAACTGTGCCCAATACCATTGATTTGTGTGGGTATCATAATGCCATCCACTACCCCTGATTACTGCTTTCCAATTATTAGGAGGTTTCTTACCGTCTTTTCCTCTCCCATCTCGCCAGATATACCAATCTCTTTTAGGATTATCTTTACTTGAGCGAGATTCTACAAACCATGGATGTTGATCACTCGTGTGGTTCAATACAAGATCGAAAACAATCTTCATGTCCCTCTTATGCAATTCTTGGATAAGTCTGTCACAATCTTCCATCGTTCCATATTCAAGAGCTATATCTCGATAGTTCATGATGTCATATCCAAAATCCGCTTGAGGAGATTCATAAAAAGGAGAAAACCATATGGTCTCTATTCCTAAATCCTTAATATAGTCCAATTTTTGGATGATTCCTTGTAGATCACCAATGCCATTCCCTGTTGTATCATAAAAGGAGCGTGGGTAGATCTGATACACGATTGTTTTCTTCCACCAAGGCAACCGGTCCATGTACAATGTTGAAAAATCTAGATTTAAATGGGTTTGCAATAAAAAAAATTGAAAAAAAAGAAATCAAGTTATGTCGGTTTCACTCGTTTTTTCTTAATAATTAGGAAGATAACTAATCCAACAATTGCTAAAAATCCAACCGAACCGCTAATAGAAGTCCATAATATAAGTGATGTTGGGAATTTGGGTATCGCTGGTAGAGTTAAACTCAGACTCATTATATATAGGTCACTGCCACCATTCAGTGTATCATTACCTGGATGGGCATTTACTATTGGAAAATCCACTGAGTCGGTAAAACCCAGCATTACTGCATTGTTCGTAGAATCCATTTTTACGTCACTGCAAATTTCGTTTTGGGATCCCCCAAACGTGCTTGAAGTTAAGATTCTTCCTTTAGAATTTAGAACTGTTTGGAACCCTTGACGTCCACTTGAAATTTCGTCAAATTCTTCTCTAACAAGAAAGTCTGATGAAATAGTTTCCCCAACAATATATGCATTTCCATTTGAATCTACATCTATACCCAACCCATAATCATTATCGTCTCCCCCAAATACTGTCAAATACTTCAATTTTTGACCATTGTTTGTCAGTTTACCGGCAAATGCATCATCAGAAAAACTGCTATCATGACTAGAATAATCATTAGTAATCAAGGAAGCACTGCTCAGCGAACTTTCACTTCCTCTACCAGTGAAATAAATATCATCAGAATCATCTAATGCCATACCCATTAACCGATCTTGACCAGGCCCACCAATTATTGTAGCAAATAGCAATTCTCCATCACTATTGTATTTCATAATCGCACCATCCATTTGTTCGACGGTTGAATAATGTGCGTTTAAGGTTGGGAAATCTGAAGACATAGTTCCTCCAGCGATCACTATATCATCATTACTATCAATTTCAATATCTTGCCCCCAATCGTTTCCGGTACTGCCCAGTAGGGTAGAGAATTGTACATGCCCAGATGAATTGAATTTCGCTAAGTAAAAATCAACCGCTCCTTGTTGAGATACTCCAGGCAATTTAGATGCCATGTCGTTTGAATAGGTACTACCAGTGATGTATACATTTCCTTCACTATCTACGCCTATGGAGTAGCCCCAGTCATCTTCTGAACCTCCAAAATACCGACACCACTCAATAACACCAAAGGGTGTGATTTTTGCAATCCATGCATCATCATTCCGAGATCCACCATTATTAACTAGTTGCTCTGAATTATTCAGATAGAAATTTGAGGAAGCTGTTGTTCCTACAATATAAATATTACCTGCAGAATCACACACTACATCAGTTGCCCAGTCCTTTCCTCCACCACCCAAAAGTGTGGAGAATAAGAGAGTACTCCCATCCGAGCTGAATTTTGATACAAATATATCAGAATTGCCCCCGCTAAATCCAGGAATTGCATAAGTTACAGGATAATTTGAGGAAAAGGTTCTCCCAACAACTATGATATTATCATCATTGTCTACTTCAATGCTCATTTTACCTAAATCATTGGTATCATCTTGACTTTCATTTTGGGACCCCCCAAAATAAGTAGAAAAATGGAAATTAGTAGAAGCTGCTGTAAATTGAGTAACAGTAATGTTAACTAGCAAAATAAGCCCAAGAAATAAGGTAAAGTTTAGGATTTTCATACTTTTAGTTTTATTCATTTATAATCTCCTTGTGTTATTATTGTTAATTGAATATTCTAAGTCTAAATCATCAATCGGATAAATAAATCTTATGTTATTTTTATTTTGAGAAACGTTTCGGTATTGAATAAATTTCGAAAAAAAACCTTAGAGAGAATATGAAGGAAAAAAAATAAAAAAAGTATTAATGAAAATTACACTTCTTGAGTAACTTCTTGTGATTTATTATTGTTCTTTCGACCATTTTTGCGAAGTAATGGAATTACGACGAAAATCACAGCAAAAGTTACCGCGATTGCTGCTAATATAATCCACATAATTCCACTTGTAAGCCAATCTGGAGCTAGCGTCTGTTGATTCAGGAATGTCAAAAGACCCTCACCGTTTCCTATTGCTAAGAATAATCCCACAAATAGAGTTGCAGTCAATGATTCCACTGTAATTAATGTGTTTATGGAAGGTCCGGCAGTATCCTTGAAAGGATCTCCTACAGTATCTCCAGTAATGGAAGCCTTGTGAGCTTCCGTTCCTTTTCCACCAAGATGACCATCCTCGATATACTTCTTAGCGTTGTCCCACATCCCTCCGCTTGTAGACATCAAGAGAGCGAATAGAAAACCAGTTAAAATAGTCCCTGCTAAGAACGCGGATAATGCTGCTGTCCCAAATAGAACGCCAGTTAATATTGGACCACCTATAGAAATAGCTATGGGAATTGCCAATTCTCTCAGAGAACCTTTTGTTGCAATATCTACGCATCGTGCATAGTCCGCTTTTTGAGTTCCTTCTAAAATACCAGGCATTTCTTTGAATTGACGTCGGATTTCTGCAATCATCTTCTCTGCATTGCGATCTACTGCTTTGATCAATACAGCACTGAAATAAGCAGGAGTAGCGGATCCAAGTAAAGCACCAATTAATACATTTGCTTTGAGAAGATCCACACCACTAACGTTTGCTTCTGCTGAGTATGCATAAAGTAATGCTAATACGGTTAGTGCAGCTGCACCAATTGCTATTCCTTTTGTGATAGCTTTTGCCGTGTTACCAGCAGAATCAAGTTTATCACAATCACGAATAACATCCTCATCCAATCCTCCTTGTTCTGCAATTCCTCGAGCATTATCGACAATAGGCCCATAAGCATCATTCGAGACGATAGTAGCAACAATTGCAAGCATACCGACAGAAGCCATCGCTATACCATAAACCCCATCTAAGAACCATGAAATAGCCATAGCAATGATAATTCCGATTGTAGGAGCGACAACGCTTTCTAAACCATATGCAAAACCAGCTAAGATTACAGTTGCGTGACCGCTTTTTGCACTTTCTGCGACTTTTTTGGTTGGTGCCTTTTCATCATTCGTATAATAATCCGTAGTAAATCCAATCAAAACACCACTAACTAAACCCAGAACTCCAGCAAGATTATTCTTCCATAGTTTTAATTTTCCATATTCACTCAGCAAACCTAATCGGACTAAAATCAATGTTATTAATGCGTTTAAAACAATATAAGCAATAGTGGAAATATAAGTCCCCATGTTTAAGGCTTGACCGGGATTGTTCTTCACAGTGAATCGCGTCCATAAAATACCTATCAAACTAGCTAATAATCCAACTGCAGAAACAACAATTGGATACACAACAAGCATATCAATGTCTGCTGGTATCAGGTCTCTAAGGAAACCGTCTTTCATAGTTGCAAAATATGCTGCTGCTAAAATCATTACTGCTACTATCGAAGCAACATAAGAATCAAATAGATCTGCACCCATTCCTGCAATATCACCAACATTATCACCAACATTATCTGCCACTGCTGCAGGATTTCTTGGATCGTCTTCCGGAAGGTCAAATTCACCTTTTCCGACTAAATCTGCTCCTACATCGGCAGTTTTTGTGAAGATACCACCTCCGCATTTAGCAAAGAGTGCAATTGTTGATGCACCAAACGAGAATCCCAATGATATTGCTGGATCAGGCCAAATTGCGTAGAATATAATGATTCCACCAATAGCTGCACCAGTTACTGCAAGACCCATAACTGCTCCACCGAAAAAAGATACGTTGAAAGCTGGAGTAATACCTTTTCGGGCTGCTTCAGCTGTTCGGGTGTTTGCTTTGACTCCAACTTTCATTCCTAGCCAACCTGCAAATCCAGAAGCGACAGATCCTGCAATATATGCAACCATTTGTTGCCAGTTTAAAGTCCCTCCTAAAATAGGCATTGGATGTTGCCAAGAATAATATTCAACCAAGGGATTAGGGAGTAATAACAGAATAATTAACGCGACAACGACGGAAAAAATACCTAAAGTCAAGTATTGACGTTTAATAAAAGCGTTTGCACCTTCTTCTATGTAACCAGCAACCCTCACCATATCCTCGTTGCCCGGATCTTTCTTTATAACATTAAAAGCTAGATACACGGCAATTCCGATGGCGATAACGGCAGCTGCTACAATTAACCAGAATGCAAAATCTGGTATGTGTTCAAACAGTGACATTTATTTTTTTCACCAATTTTTCAATTTGTTACTTTTGCTTTCTTATTAAAATAATAAAAAATTGTGTTGATGTTTGAATACTCTTTTTTAAAGGTAGAGCTCATCCGTATTCGTAAAAACTGTCATTTTCTATTGCAAAAGTTAATATATGTTGAATGTCCAAAGTGGTAGCTTTTATTAGTATATTAAGCGATTTGTTCAAAAGATTGTCTAGTAATCTAGAACTTGTGTAAGATTAGGGAAACAATTATATTGATCTGTAAAAAACCAGTATTATCTATTTTTGATATGAATTGAAGGAGGACAACCATTGGCTCTGATCAGCTGGGAATTGATTGCCCCTATTACTGGAATCATTTCCATAGTTCTAGCCTTTGTGACCTTGAAACAAGTCACAAAAGCAGAACCGGGAAATGATAAAATGCAAAAGGTTTCGGGTCTTATAGAGAAAGGTTCGAAAACATTTATGAAACGGCAATATACCACTCTTGCGATTGTTGTTGGAGTACTTGCTTTGATTATTTTTGCTACATTTACTCTTACAAACTTAAATCATTACACAACAGGAACTGCATTTGGTGTTGGTGCTGCAACAGCAATATCTTATATAATTGGCTCCACATTGTCGAGCTTAGCTGGGATTACTGGTATTCTTATCAGTACGAAAGCTAATACACGATCTGCATGGGGTGCTACGAAAAGTTTGAATGAAGGATTCCGTATTGCATTCAAAGGTGGGAGTGTATTAGGATTACTTGTTGTAGGATTCGCACTTGTGGGAATCACTGTATTATATTACATTTTCCAATTAATATTCGGTGATATAAACCTCACATTTGAAATTTTGATGGGTTTTTCATTCGGTGGAAGCACTATCGCTTTATTTGCAAAAGCAGGTGGTGGAATATTCACTAAAGCAGCTGATGTAGGTGCAGATATTGTTGGAAAAGTAGAACATGACATTCCTGAAGACGACCCTCGTAATCCAGCAGCTATCGCAGACAATGTGGGGGATAATGTTGGAGATGTAGCGGGTATGGGTGCTGATATTTTCGACTCATTTGTTGTTTCAATAATCGCCCCTTGTATTCTAGGAATCGTGATGGATCTTTTTGTAGGTGAAGGAGGATTCACATTCACAACCATTCCATTGGTTCTAGCTGGATTTGGTAATATTGCATCAATGGTAGCATCACTTTTTGTGCGAGTAAAAGAAGGTCAATTTCCTGGTAAAGCGTTAAATAATGGAACTTATCTTACAACCGGATTATTTGCAGTATTCTGTATTCTGACCGTCCCTTTAACAGGAGGATGGACTGGGTGGGGAAATCCCGCTTCTTGGACAATATTTATAGCTGCAGTCATCGGTTTATCATCAGGGGTTATTATTGGCATAACATCAGATATCTTTACCAAAACTGAAGGAAAATTTGCGCCTGCACGAAAAGTAGCTGAAGCAGCACAAACTGGTCATGCAACAAATATTCTCTCTGGGTTTTCATGGGGATTGATGTCTGTTGTACCATCAATCATCGGAATTGCAGTTGCGATATTTGTATCATATATTGCTGGATCTTCTCTCGGACTTCCGGGGATTGATTCTAGTCATAGTGCAAAAATGGGTTTATATTCTGTTGCAATCGCAGGTGCTGGAATGTTAAGTATAACCGAAATGATAGTAAGTTCTGATGCATATGGACCTATCGTTGATAATGCTCGAGGTATTGCCGAAGCAGGAGGATTAGACAAAGAAATAATTAGAGTTTGTGATAAGATGGATGAAGCAGGAAATACTGCAAAAGCAATCACCAAAGGTTTCTCTATTGGTGCAGCTGCATTAACCGTTATCGCATTAGTAGTCGCATTCCTAGAATTGGTAGAATTAAGATTAGATGCTCTAGGTGCCTCAGCTGCGGCAATTGAAGCAGCAACCACCGTATCTTTAACAAATCCGAATGTTATTGTTGGTTTATTGATAGGTGCAATGATGCCTGCGTTATTCTCTGCTTTGTTGATACTAGGAGTTGATCGAACTGCGCAAAAGATGATTATTGAGATTCGTCGTCAATTTAAAGAGCATCCAGAAATTCTCGAAGGGACAAAAGATGCTGATTATGATACGCCGATCGATATAGCGACGAAAGGAGCTCTCAAAGAACTACTTCCGTCAACACTAATTGCCATAATTGTTACAATTCTTATGGGAATACTATTTAAACCAGCCGGACTAGTAGCTTATTTAGTTGGAGCCATAATTACAGGAGTAGTTCTCGCGTTGATTATGTCAAATTCTGGTGGAATGTGGGATAATGCAAAAAAATGGATAGAAGATGGTAACTTGGGTGGTAAAGGAACACTTACCCATCATGCAAGCATCACAGGAGATACGGTTGGAGATCCATTCAAGGACACTGCAGGTCCTGCTTTGAATACACTCTTAGCAGTAATGTCAGAAGCAGCATCTCTATTCGTACCACTTTTTGTTATTTTTGTATCATTAGTCTAATTTTTTTTTCTTTCTCTGAATAAGTCATAAATAGTGCAATTACTTCTATAATATGTGGGATAAAGGTGGGAATGATGCCATCAAAATGTTATGAATGCAATGAAGGTGCAGAAATTTCATGTGCCAACTCAAATTGCGTAAATGAAGCATGTGATCAGCATTCTTTTAGAATAGCGAAGCGTGCTCTTCTATGTCAATCATGTTATGTGAAAGATAGAAAACAACGCAAAGGAATGATATGGGGTATGTATGGGGTTCTAATTACAATACTAGTTGTTTTTACGGTGTTAAATTCTCTGGTTTGATTTTAATCCTAACTCAGACTTTCCTCAGTGATTTTCGCAAAATCGTATTGTAGCCGCATTAGTAGAGTCGATTTTCTATTTTTTTCCTCTCATAATAGATAAATAGAACGGTAGATGTACCAACGCAGAATTCTTTATTGATGAACGATGCCAAAAAAAACCGGGAAATGCTATTTATGCGACAAGTATGCAGTAATTACCTGTGCAAATCCGAATTGCGACAACCAAGCATGCAACGACCATTCCTATCGCATTAAACATGCAATCAAGTGTCAAGATTGTTATATTAAAGACCGTAAAAAAGGCAGAATCTTGATCTGGAGCACTCTAGGGGTGCTAATTGTAGTTTTGATTACTGTAATAATACTAAGAACACAGGGAATTTTGTAGGAGAAACCAATAGTGCAACTCAAAGATAAAGTAGCAATAATAACTGGTGCGGGAGCGGGAATTGGTGAAGCAACTGCAAAGTTGTTTGCTAAGGAAGGAGCTAAAGTTGTATGTTGCTCTTTTACAGAATCTGCTAAACAAATTGTAGAAGAGATTATATCTTCCGGAAGTAGCGCGCGTTATATTGGGGGAGATATCGCAGATGAAGCTGTATGTAAGAAAATCATCGAGAACACTATTTCGAACTATGGTCAACTAGATATCTTATTTAACAATGCAGGGATTGTTCTACCAATCGATACAGTACATGATAATTCAGTAGAACAATGGGATCGAGTAATGGCAGTGAATGTTCGCAGTATATTTCTCCTTTCTAAATTAGCAATTCCTCATCTGAGAAAGACTAAGGGTACGATTGTAAATAATTCGTCAGTACTTGCACTTAAGGGTGTAAAAAACCGCGCAGTGTATTCAGCGAGTAAAGGAGCTATTTCTGCGTTAACTAAAGCGATGGCGATGGATTATATGGAAGATGGCATACGTGTTAATGCGATTTGCCCAGGAACTACAGATACTCCCTCCTTGGCAAAACGATTATCAAAACTTGATGATCCGGAACAAGCACGTAAGGAATTCATTGCACGTCAGCCTATGAAAAGATTAGGAACATCAGAGGAAATAGCGCAAGCGATCTTATTCCTTGCTACAAATGAGTTCACAACTGGCATCAATCTCTCTGTAGATGGTGGTATGACAATTTAAGTCGAGATTGTAGATTTGACAAATGGTTTTTATAGATTCTCCCATAACACAAATGCTATGTCCTTGGTAAATCATCCGATGATGAAATTCGATCCAGAACATCACAAAAAATTAGAATCTGAACCTATGGGTGCATACAACCTCAAAAATTTCCGCAAAGTAAGGAAACTGGGAGGCGAGGTTAGTGAAAAATATCGACCACGTTATAAATGGGCATATCAGACTTCTTTAAAGACATTTCCCTTGAGAATCATTGAAAACCTAAAATTTGGCAGGAAAATACGCAATACAAAAATCGAGAAAGACCCGATCTTCATCATTGGGTATTATAGAACGGGGACTACTTACCTTCATCTCCTGTTTGCTAAAGATAAAAATCTCGGCTTCATGTCAAATTTACAAGGCTATACTCCTAACTTTTATTTGGCATTTGAGAAAATGTCTCGGGATCTTTTAGGAGGTTCACTCCCCCCAACTCGACCAATGGATAATGTACCGCTCCATCTGGATGAACCGGTTGAAGAGGAGTATGCAGTTGGTGCAGTATCGAAATATTCTTTCTACAATGCTTTGATCTGGCCTAAAAAATTTGATTATTTTTCCCGATATCTTTCTCTCGATGATTGTACAGAACGTGAAATAAAAGATTGGCAAAAAGTGTATCATAAAGCTCTTCAAAAAGTTACATATTACCATGGAGGTAAACGATTGGTCTTAAAAAATCCCCCAAATGCTTTCAAGATCAAGTATCTCAGCAAAATGTACCCGAATGCTAAATATATCTTTACTTACAGAGATCCTTACACTCTTTTTACATCAATGTATAAATTTTATCTTAAAACGTGTGAAATTTTCTCGGTTCAAGATTTTGAAGAGGATTATGACAAGATTAAAGATGGATTTGTACGTAACTTCAATGAAATGTTAAAAAAAATAGGAGAGACGAAACATCTCATCCCACCTGAAAATTATATAGAAATTAAATATGAAGATTTTGTAGAAAATCCAATACCATTCATGAAAGATTTATATGAGAAATTCAAACTTGAAGGATATGATGAAGTGGAGCCAAAATTCATCGCTCATTATAAAAAACAACAAGAAGGTTACGTCGCAAACAAGTGGGAGATGGAAGATGAAGTAATTCGTGAAGTAAACACTCATTGGAACGTTTATCGTGATAAATATGGATACAAACGGTTAGAACCGTCAGAATAAGTTCTGTTTTTCTTTTTTATTTTATGTGTATCGGTATAGGATTCTTTTTTAATGCAGAATTTAACATAACAACATGAAAGCCTTAATCACATATTACACTATGACAAATCGCACTAAGAAGGTCGCTGATAATATTGCTCATTCATTACAAAACTATGAAGTATCAGTTGTGCCATTTGCTTTGGATGCAAAGAAATTCATTGATAAAATTAAACAACTCGATAAAGTTGAAAATGACGATTTTTCGAAATTTGAAGAACAATTAAAAAGTTTGGACGCTGCCGGATATGATTTAATAGTGTTCGGTTCACCTAATTATGGAAATGTGGCTCCAAAGACCATCAAGGAAATCATTAAAAGAATTCAGAATTTGAGTGGAAAAAAAGTAGCAATATACATTACGGGTCGATTCACTGGAGGAAAAGCCTTACAAGAAATAAAGAAACTTGTGGAAGAGAAAGGAGCAGTAGTTATTGCTGAAGAACGTTATAGCAGGTTCTTTGGTATTCGAAAAACTGATGGAACAGACTTTGTGATTAATATAGAATAGTTACCTTAGATTTTTTTTATAATAATATAGGACAAATCCAAGATTTGGGTCATATTCGGTTTTAAATCTCATAAATCCATGGTTTTCGAAATATTTCTGATTATGAATTGCCCATTCGGGAGTGTTTAATACTATTTCATTATACTTGGAAACGTTTTCGAGATATTTTAATACTTGTGTTCCTATTCCTTTGCGTTGATAAGGAACCGCTATAAATATCATCCCCAAAAATAAAGAATTGAAATATTTTTGTAAGATGAATCCACCTACAATTTTATTTTTATAAAGAATTTTGCAGTAATCATCACGGGCTAACCAATCCATATGGGCTCGGAGAGAATCATATCCTGGAGGTCCCAGAGTTTTCTTGAGATATTTATTGGAGAGATTCTCATATGCAGCAATCATAATACGAGTTAATTTTCCTAGATCATGAATTTGTGCTGATTCAATAGATAGATCGCTGGAATCAATTTTTTCCTTCAAAATACCTCAATCCTGATTTTATCTGGTTGTCCATCCACCGTCAATTCTGAGATCCGAGCCGGTCATATAGGAAGATTCTTCTGTAGCTAAGAAAAGGATTCCTGTAGCAATTTCTTCCGCCCGTGCCCAACGTGTTAGTACACCTTGATCTTCAAATTCCTTCTTTACAGCGTTAAAATCCAATCCACGATCTTTGGCTTGTTTTCCTACATCGCTTCTAAGCATTGGCGTGTCTGTTGCTCCTGGCGAGACTGAGTTTACTCGAACATTGAATGGAGCCATATCTAATGCCAGACCCTTGGTAAATCCGAGAACGCCATGTTTGGTTGAACAATAGTTAGCGTGGACTTCCTGACCAATATGAGCAGCTACAGATGCTAATGTGATAATAGACCCGAATTTTTGTTTCTTTAAATGAGGAATCGCATACTTACATGTGTAAAATAGACCTTTCAGATTGACATCGATAAGCAAATCATAATCCTCATCTGGAAAATCTTCAACAAGACCTACTCTAACAACACCTGCATTTGGGATTAGGACATCAATTCTTCCATATTTTTCTATAGTAAAGTCAATCATTTTCTTGACTTCTTCAGATTTTCGGACATCCACTTTCATAATTTCCGTCTTATCTTTCGCATCAATCATTTCGTAGGTTTCGTTTAAACCCTTTTCATCTATATCAGAAAGTACTTGAATGGCACCTTCCTTCGCAAATAGAATTGCTGTGGCTCTACCAATTCCACTTGCTGCACCTGTAAGCACTACTACTTTATCTTTTACTCGTTGCATACTAATCCCTCTATCGTATGAAAATATCCTTATCTAAAGAGGATAACCGTTCTACTCCACCTTCGGTGACTCGATAACAGTCTTCCACACCGACAAGCCCCCAATTTTCCACATGTTCCCAAACTTCAACGTCAAGTACCATATTTACTTCAAAAGGTCTATTTTGACTCTCAGTTGGACCGAACATGTGCATTTCCTCAGTTTCTAAGCCTATTGTGTGAGCTATAACGAAATGCATACCTTTAGGCGCCATAGTTTTGTAGTATTCCGCGGATTCCGTATTAAGATCATTAGCTATCACTCCAGCTTTGATATTATCTAAAGCAAAATTCTGCATTTTTAACATGCGGTCATATGCTTCTCCAACACCGCTTGGAATTTCACCTAATACCATCTGACGACTCACATCTGACACATATCCTTTATAAACTGCACCGAAGTCAAATCGAGAAAGATCACCTTGTTTCATCTTAATACCTTGTCCGGGTGCTTCGGGATCCGAATATCCGACATTCATTGTAAGGTGATCCCAACCCCAAACATCTTGAGATGCATTAACCATAGTCTTCCGAGCTATTTGAAGAAGTTTGTTATCGGTAATTCCTACCTTGGACGCATCAATACATGCCATAATAGCTTTTTCTGCAACTTCTGTGGATTTCTTAATACGTTTTACTTCCTCTTCAGTTTTAATTAACCGCATTTCGGTGAATGCTTTATCACCACTCTTAGCGTCTATGGTTGCATTTGGACATTTACTATAAATGAAATCTGCAGCATATCGTGGAATGAGAGATTCTAATCCGATTTTTCCTTCTCTAACCCCCCATTTCTTAATCTGCTTAAAAACCGCTCGTAATGCGTCTTTTGGGGAAACTATACCTTTGCAATTTGGTATCCACGAAAAAAAATTAGCACTTCTATACAAATCCCAATGGATAAGATATTCCTCACCCTCCCGATTGATCATCACAAAATACGGATATTGATTCTTTAATACATAGAGAATTGGATTTGGAGCGTTTACTGTCGTTGGCAAACCGCTTGTGTAGAAAACATTCTCTGGAGTGGATGCTATTAGTAAATCTAGGTCCAGATCTTCCATGATTTTCTTACAACGTTTTTGTGAAAATCCAATTGGTTTAGCTGGTTTCATAGTTTTCTTTGGTTGAAGATGTTTTTAACCTTTTTTTCCTAAAATTGGTATTCATGAATTTCATGATGAAGAAGGATAAATTGTTAAATGAGAGGGAAGAGGGATAAAAGATATGGAAAAAATGATTCTTACTGCAACCAGTGCTAATTCATGGATCTATCCAGATGTTAAAAACTGGCCTGATCCAGAAAGTGTGGAAGAATTAGTAAAATGTGCAGTCGAATGCTATGAAGCAGGTGCAACCGTATACCATGTTCATCTCCCACGTGATGAACGAGCTTTTGATATAGTGAATGGGATTCGAGACCAATGTGATATCATTGTTCAAGCAGGAATGTCGAGTTTTCCAATTGAACAACGTCCTAATGATTTCAAATCGAAACCAGACATGCTATCGATTATTCTTAATCACCATGACGAACATTTCACACAATTACATGTTAATCAATTACATCCTTTGGAGGAATATGAAGCCTATGCCAAGAAATGTGCAGAATTTGGAATTGAACCAGAATTTGAAATCTGGCACTCTGGATCTTGGTGGAATCTTCAGTATTTAATCGATAAAGGATTGCTAATCCCCCCTCATGTATGCACTCTATTTTTCGATTGGCCTGGAGGTACCTGGAGTCCTGCTACCCCCGATAGTTATCTGTTCCGTGTTAAATACATGCCAGAGAATTGTTTCCATACGGTATCAATTATGAGTGAGAAACAAACTACCATTGCGACTCTTGCTATCGCAAATGGTGGAAATGTTCGAGTTGGAACGGAAGATTACCCGTATTTAAATCCAGGTAAACCTGCAAAAAATAATGCAGAAATAGTGAAAAGAATGGTTAGCTTGTCTAATGAGATGGATAGGGAGGTAGCAACTCCTTCTGAAGCACGAAAAATATTGAAATTATAATCTTATTTTATCCATCCTTTTGATTTAGCTAACTCGATTTGCTTTTTTGAAATTCGTTTCGTTCTTTCCCAAATGTATTTATTTTCTAGCTTATACCACAGTGTTCCTATAGTAAACGTAAGAGCTACATTCACTGGATAATACCAGAGATAATTGACCCAAGAATATTCTCCTCCAACATATGCCCATATTGGATAATCCCCAAATAATGGCAAGAATAGATTATAAATTATCGAGAAGTAAAACATCTGGGTCATTAGGATATGATAAGTGGATTTACTGAGCAATGTAATAAATCTATAACCTTTACCACCTGGCTCCTTCGGCAGAACATTTAAAGCTATCATCACAAGCATAGCAGACCAAGGAAAATGAAGCATTGAATAATCTCCAGTAAAAAATGCAATATAATGTGTTACACCTGGTTCTAGTGTGGTATTTGGAATTAGAATACGGTAACCAGCGAATGTATAGAAGAAAATGTAAACCCCACTCAGAATACCAAGAACCCAAACAACAATATTTCTAAGCGAATCCCATCTGTGCTCTTGGGAGAGCCAAATTCCTAAACCGATGGCAGATGTCGCTCTAAAAGGAGTACATTGAAGAAATCTTATAGTATTAGACGGAGCCCATGGACCAATAGGCACACTCCCCCTTGCATACCAAAATATTCGAACATAATAAACCAAGAGAGCCCATAAAAATTCAAATATAAAACAACCAATAAGTGCACTAACTGGGCGTTTAGAAAAGGCTTTGTATATTATAGGAAATACGAAAATTGTAATGAAAAGTAGAGGAATGAACCAATTTCCAGGCCCCCATACTGGTAGGAAAAAGATGAACTTTAACATTGGATCTGAGTAAGAGCCAATATACATAAGGAGATGGTCCGGTATTGGATTTACAATGAAAACTAGTAATAAAATGGATAGAGCATAGATTACAGCAAAAGGAACAATAAAACGCAAAATTTTCGACTTAAGATAATGTCTCCAAGAGTATAATTTCCACAAAGGTTTTTCCTTGTGTTTTTCCATGGATTTTGACCAATTAAATCCTAAAATAACCAAAAA
>JAEOTN010000273.1 GCA_016839865.1 Promethearchaeota archaeon
AGTGAAGAAACTATCGAACAGCAAACAAAGATTAAAACAAAACTCCATTTGATTTTAATTTTCAATGCTAATCACTCACATAAGTGTAATGTTAATTACAATAAATGTATTTATAAATCTATTTGGGGTCATGAGTTAGTAAGGTTAACATTCTTAAACTCGAAAAACCCTTGTTATTTTCATGGATACGGGGAATGATTATCGAATTTTAGTAGTTGAAGATGCAATTAATCGAATTGTGGAAATGATCCGTTTAAAGCGCTTCAAGTTTCAATTTAAACATTATCGAGATTGTCAAGAACTAATTGAACATGCGAAACGTGTTCTACAAACAGTGAAATACTGCTATTTAGAGCCGGATGCAATCGTATCCATGCCAGAATTTCTTGAGTTTCATGAAATTACTCAAAAAATCGAGAAATTCATCTCTGAAGAAATAAAAGCAGCCAGTTACAAACCTGATAATCCCAAAGATTTGTTGTTAATCAAGGATTTAGATTGGGTTTTATCAATTTTTAGGGATTTTCAAAGACGAATTCAACTCCCTCCTCACGCAGGAAATGCACTTGATACTTTTTCTGTACAAGTTACTCGAATTGAGAAACATCCCGAGTTAGACAAGTTATTTGTGTGTCGAACAACGGATAAAAAACAAATCTGGAACATCGTAACCAATATCGTTGATATTAAAAAAGACGGAAATTATCCAGCGGTTCATCTACCACCCACAATGTTTGGAGATGTAGTTTCTGAGGCGATGTTTGTATCTGATCAGACTATACTGGATGAACCTGGAACATTATTACGTTTATCCGGATCTTTATTAGATAGTGTGAATAGTCAAGTGTTCGTGTTACTCAAGAAAGGACACTAATTCTAAAGAAGGGGGATGACAAAATAGTGTATGAATTGACAAAAGTGGACAATGGGGGAATCGAACCCCCGACTTCCTCCAGCCTGGTATGATGAGTTTTTCATCCGTATTGCCAAGGAGGCACTCTGTATTGGACCAGATCAGTGATTTGGTCATCCAACTGAGCTAATTGCCCATGGTTCTTTTTATTTTTGATTTCATGTTTTACCTATTCTTGAAATGAGTAATAAAACAGAATATAAGTGATTTTTATTAAATTTTTTTCTTCATGAACTTCCACCAACCGAAACCGAACCTATTATAAGATTTTCCAACGAAAAGAACAGTATGAAAAAGAAAATCCAAAAATTCGGAAATGTGTTAATTTTTCTACCTTTAATGGTTTTAATTTCATCAGATGCCTCAATTGTTTTAGCGAATCAGATTCCAATAATGGTCGAATTCAATATAACCAATTTTTCTCTAATTGGTATGGTTGTTGGGTTATCTCTCATCGCACATGCGATTTGTATGCCGATTTTCGGATTTATGGCCGATAAATATCCGCGAAAATGGATCCTAATTATTGGAGCAGGTGTCTGGGCACTTGCAGAAGTAGCAGTATATTTCTCATCGAAATTCTATTTATTTGTTATATTTCGATTAATCGCAAGTGGAGCAGCAGCTTCACAAGCACCGGTCACTATGAGTTTACTCTCAGATATTTTTTCATCAGAAAAGCGAGGTAATTCTTTTGCTTGGTGGGGACTTGCCGGTACAATAGGAAGTTTAGGAGGAGGTTTAATTGGAACTGCATTTAATCCAATTTACAAAGATCAGACGTATAATTCATTTGATACACTTGCTTACAAATTATTTTATATAAAAGCTAACTTCCCCATGGAAGAAATTGTCAAATGGCGAATACCATTCCTAATTATGGCTGGTGCAGGAATTTTCTTTACATTACTTGTGTTATTCGTAAAAGAACCCAAACGTGGAAGTGCCGAGAAAGAACTGGAGAAAGTGTTAGCAAATGAAAAAATTGATTACTCAAAGAGCTACAGAATCAAATCAGACGATTTGAAGTTTATCTATAAACGCAAATCAAATTTCTGGCTTATAATTAACTGGGTAGATACAGTAACTAGCGGTATCGTAGTGGGTTTTCTTTTTACATGGCTGGCGGTTGAAGTCGGATTATCTTTCGATGCTGAAAATCTCATCATAGGAGTAATTTTTCTAGGAATCTTGATTGCTGGTTTATTGTTTGGTCAATTTTATTTCTCTCGTCGAGGAGATAAAATGGTACAAGCAGGAAATAAGGCAGGTCGGGTGAAAATGGCAATATTATGTGGTATTGTAAACATCCCACTGTTAGTTCTCGCGTTTCTCTTCTATCCAAATTTGGGAACTAAAACATTTTTCCGCGGAATGTTAGATTTATCAGGAAGCCCTTGGACATTTTATACACTGCTTATAGTTATGGCCCTAATACTTGGCGCAGGAGTCGCATTTGTAATGGGAATAGCTCCAAATTGGTATTCTAGTATGTTAGATGTTAATTTACCTGAACACAGAGGGACGATGATTGCTACAGCAGCGTTACTAGATTCCATTGGTAGAGCAGTAGGGGCATGGTTTGGTGGATTTATGATAGATTTCTTCGGCTCTCAAGGAAGTCCAATGCCAATATCGGATACGATCGTGTGGTCTGCACTGACTTTCGGTATTATAAGCGCATTGTTATGGATACCTATTCGAAAACATAGTAAACGTGATATTGCAGAAGTAACCACAATATTGGAGGAAAGGGCTAGGGATCTCGAAAAACAAGGTCAGGAATCCAGAGATGTACAATGATCCAGGAACAGATCCAGTAGTAAAATATTACGATGAGACTGTTGGTGTTAGTGGAAAATCCGAGATTGAGTGGTATAAAGAAAATGCTATGAAATTTGGTGGACCGGTTTTAGATATTGCTTGTGGCACTGGGAGAATGTCTCTTGTGTTTGCCAAAATGGGTTATGTGGTAACCTCAATTGATAATTCCCAGGGAATGTTATCCAGGTTTAAGAACAAGCTAAGTAAAAACCCCGAATTAGCCAGTAAAATTACTCTACATAACCTACCAATGACTAATTTTTCTTTTCATCAACGATTCAACACGATAGTATGTGTGGATGCGTTTTTCCATAATTTAACCGTTGATGATGAAAAACAGTGTTTAGATTTGATTCATCAACATCTCACACCTAGTGGAAGATTTTTCTTCAATGTGCATAGTTACAACCCAAAATTTGTCGAATTGTGTAAAAAATCGGCTGGGAAGACATGGACTGAACGAAAACGGTATTGGATTAAAGAAAACACAGAGCAGATTGTCCTCAAACAAGCGTTAGACATCACTAAAGATGAAAAAATGATTATTACCAAACTTCAATTCTTGAGATATGATATAGACGGAGTACTTCTTTCTGATGAATTAAGTGAGTGGAAAACCCACTGTCGCACTTTAGAACAATATAAGAAGATTATAAATGATGCAAACTTAGAAATTGAAAAACTAGTTGGTACCTATAACAATGGTCCTGTAACACCGGACTCACAATTAATTTTTCAAATTAAGCAACAGAACTAGATTATCTAATACCCTAATTAGTGCAACGCAAAAGCAATAATAAAACCTTGATCTAATAAATAATAGAACCGAATAACACGATGGAAGATGAAAGTACTTGTAACTGGAGGTTGTGGATTCTTAGGTACTAATGTAGTCCATGCTTTATTAGAGGATGAGACCGAGCATTATGAAATCCGAATTTTAGATTTGTTAGGAGCAACTACTAAATATATCGAACATGATAAAGTTGAGATCTTTTTTGGAAGCATTTTGAATCCGGATGATACCCATCTTGCAATGGATGGGATGGATTATGTAATTCATTGTGCAGGTGATACGAGTGATTGGTTCAAGAATAAAAAAAAGCAGAGAAACATTAATGTAGAAGGCACTCGAAACGTTATGGAGGCTTCCTTAAAACATCATATAAAAAGAAATGTTCACACCTCTACTATAGACACATTTGGGTATAATCCTAATGGTTTAGTTGATGAAAATTGGACAGATTTCAATTATACACGCAATAATTATGCAGTAACTAAGCGAGAAGGGGAAATGATTGCATTATCCTATGTAGAAAAAGGATTAGACGTAGTTGTTATCAATCCAGGTTCTATGATCGGACCTTATGACCATACATTACAATATGGAAGGTTATATGGAGACTTGCGTGATGGAAAAGTTCCCGGAATACCACCTGGAGGCGTGTCATGGGGACACGTTACTGAGGTTGCAAAAGCTCATGTTATTGCATTGAAACATGGAAGAACAGGTGAAAAATATATTTGTGCGGGTGATAACGCCACATATGAAGAAGTTTTTTCCGAGATTGCCAAAATTATGGATGTTGAACCCCCAAAAAAGGTATTTCCGAAATGGACGATGATGGCATATGCGTATTTCTCTGATTTTGTGTCTCTCTTTTCAAATAAACCACCACAGGTTAGTACTGGAAGAGCGAGAGATATGTGTATATTCCAGGCGATGGATTCAACGAAAGCTCAGAAAGAATTGGGATATCGAATCATTACAGTTAAAGGCATGGTAGAAGATGCGTATAACTGGTATAAAAAAAATGGTTTTCTATGAGATTGGAAAAAAGAAATGAATCTATAATTACGGTATACTTTTTCGGCAGGACGGACAAAATACTACTGGAATACCAGGTATTTTAGGAAGAGTTGTGGCACAATGAGGACAACTAAAAACCTCTATTGATTCCGTTTCTACAGGTATTTTTCGTTTACGATTGGGCCTCGTTAGTAACGTAGTTGTTGTGATAGTTCCTCCTATACCTACAGCCCCAATTACAAAATAATACCAGTAATCTAGGATATTTGGATCTCCTGGAGGAGGAGGAGACCCACCTAAAGTGTTTAACAAATCCCCTAGTTGATAATCATCATCCCATGTCCAAGAAAGGGAATCTAACCATTGTTTCTGGAAATATGAATGACTTGTGCCAAATGAGAAAAATTCGATACTTCCTATAGAATATGGAACTGAAATTGATGCTGTAACTGTTGTTTTTCCAAAAATTGTGTATGTTACATCGTTATCATCTAAATCAAAAGTTATTCTGCAATGGAAAAACTCATTCTCATTAATTGTGGAAGTAACTGTAGTACTAGAAATATCGAAAACTGAATTATTTCTGTTTTTATCTCTCGAAGTGAAAAACCATCGATTATAAGGGCTAAAAGTTTTCATCAAAAGACTAAAGAATCCATTTTCAGTATTAATAAGAATTCTAGGTGTATCTCCATATTCAAAAGCCTATATTGTCTCCCAAGCCCACCAAAATTCAATTGAATGAGTGCTTGATGCAGGAGAATCTGGAAAATTATATCCTTCATGATATCCATTTTCAGTAGCTTCGGATTTTAGAATGTTTAAATGTCCATCCACCAGGTCGACTATTTCAGTACCTCCATTAAATGGATAATCTGCATGATCATAATCTCCATAACCTGTAATGCTGGGATCAAAGGGAGGATTTGGATAGCTCGGATCTAACTGATCGTTTCGATAAAAGGAAAATAATTGATCAAATGGTTCATTTCCCAAATTATAATCTATTCCGTTGTAATTGGCATCTCCAAAAGTTAAGCATCCATCGTATTCAGCTGGATCAGCAGCTCCTTTTGGAGAACTTATACTTTCGATTCCGGAGACAAACGCTAGACTGATAAAAATAGCTAAACCCAACATAACCATTAGAAATTTTTTCCCCTTCATAATGAAAGAAAAATCGTTGAGGATTTATTTAATTTTACTGGTAAAAAAGTGAGTTCTTGGAATACTAATTATTTCTTTAGTTTCCAGAACGATTCTTTATCTTTTTCAACGATTTCAATTAGTTCTTCTTTGAATAATTCCTGTAGTTTTGCAGCAAGTAATCTCACTCCAGCTTCATCCTCAATATCAAATTCAGCAATTAAGTCTTCAAATTCATACATCTCGCCATTTGCAAAAACTTCCAAGAGGTTCTTTGTGGTAACAATTTCTTTATAATCTACAGGTACTTCTTCAGTTTCTCCATTAATTAGACCTACTTCTTCCATTTCACCAATTAGTTGTTCTATATCTATATTTTCCAACTCTTCCGCAGGGATTACCGCAGGTTCAAGTTCTGGTGGCGGAGGTGTATATTCATGTCCTCGAACAGAATCAATCGCAATTGAAGATTTATCCAACATTTCATCAAGTAACTCAACAAGACGCTCTACATATTGCTTTCTACGAGCTGGAAATCCGAATAATTGGACCGTTCGTAGGAATAATTCGTCTCGATCTACACTCACACTGTTAGAAATTATCATGCTCATAGCATTTTTCAGTTCAAGATCGGATATCTGATGGAATTTGCGTGCTCCATTTGGTATTCTAACTAAATTTTTATCAAATTTCTTTGGATAGTAGAAATCACCAACCATATCCATGGAATCAAATAGATCTTCCATTTTATCACGAATGTTTTCGGTCATTCTTTTAATTCCAAAGTAATCTTTAAGACGTTTCTGGAGTAATTCCCAATGGATAGGTCCTTCTGTTTCGATAATTTCCTTAACGGCTTTTTGTCTATTACGAATTTTATTAAACTCCTCAGGTGGCAGCACATTGATTAAGATAAATGGTTTGTAATCTGCAACATTCGGTTGTTTACTGTATTGTTTTCGGAATTTATCGACAGATTTTTCATCTATTTTGGATTTAGGTATCTCTTGAGGAGTCCCATCTTTTATTGTGAATTCTACGTCAATTTCCTCGCTTTGTATTTCCAAAGGTTCTGCATCAGGAATAGCTAATGCCGCAGCTTGATCTTCTTGTATTTTCTTTATTAACTTGTCAATCTTCTTTATTATTTTCTGAGGATCGCTGAAATAAAGAGGAGAATAAACGTGAATGTATTCATCCCATCCAAGACTCTTTAATACGCTAGCACGAATTCGCTCCCGATCGCGTGCTTGATCAGTACGTTGATAGGAGCCACCATCGCATTCTATACCTACGATATATTGATAAGGATAATCCGGATGCACTAAAGCCAGGTCGATTTGGAATTTACTTTTTCCGACACGTTGATCGACTATATAACCCAATTTTTCCAATTCCGCTTTTAAAGATTCTTCAAGCGCACTTGGAGGTATTTGAATATCTATTGCAGTCTCTATTGAATCAACCGTTAGTCGATTGGTTCGTGCGAACTCTAGATATTCAATCAGTCGATTCAAACCAATGCTAGAAGATTTGGAAAAGTCTGCATCATACGGCATGAAGGAACAGAAAATTTTCACATGGTATCTTGCACGGGTGATAGCAACATTTAACCGACGTTCACCGCCAGCTTTGTTTACTGGACCGAAATTTATTACCATTTTGCCCTCATTATCACGTCCGTAGCCGATACTGAATATAATAAAGTCACGTTCATCCCCCTGAACATTTTCCAAGTTTTTGATAAAGAGAGGTTCTTCATCATAGGATTTGATCATTTCTTCCAAATCTGGATTATTTTTGTAAATTTTATCCAATGCTTCTATAATTGCAGTTTGTTGTGCTTCGGAGAATGCGATTACACCGAGACTATAATGTGTTTTATTTTTTTCATTCATTTCATAATGTTTAACAATATATTGAGCAACAACATCGGCTTCTACTTTGTTCCTTCTTGTTCGTGCTCTATCATAAACACCATTTTCTACATAATGGTATTCAATTGCAGATAATTCAGTAACATCATCCCCTTGTGTCCCTTGTTTCACAACATCGGGAAATGTATACAGATTATTATCGTAGAAATGGAAGTTGGAAAATGCAATTAATCCTTCTTTCTTTGACCTATAGTGGTAATTTAGCATAATTACAGGTAATCCAATACCTGTACATTCTTCCAAAATACTGTCAAAAACATCTGTATCAAGATCATCGAATGTTTCTGTTAAGTTTGCAGCAAAGAATTTTGTAGGAGGTAATTGTTTTTCGTCACCAACTACAATTAATTGCTTCCCACGGAGGATTGCCCCTACCGCATCTTCTGGACATACCTGAGATGCCTCATCAAATACGACTACATCAAAGAAACTGGCAAAATTATCGATTGGAAGGTATTTTGCAACCGATAGGGGAGACATCATGAAGCATGGCTTTAATCTCGTGACTAAATTTTTCGTTAGCGAAAGAATTCTTCGAAGTGGTTTGATGTTTCTTTTCTTTGCCATTTCTCTAGACAGGATGCTATATTCAGAGGAATGTATCCCATCTGTAACCCAAAACTGACTCGGGCGCTCTTCAAATAACTTCTCACATAATCTATACCTATTTAATTTAATACACTCTTGATCTAACTCAATAAACTTAGATTTGATTTTACTTATGTATTTATCATTAAACGCTGTTAAATTAGAGAAAGAGTCCATTCCGTTGATAATCCATGCATGAATGAAAGATTTAATAAAA
>JAEOTN010000274.1 GCA_016839865.1 Promethearchaeota archaeon
AAAATGTACTCGTGGGATTACTGTCCTGGAGAATTACTTGTACGGGAGGCGGGAGGAAAGTCAACAGATATATTAAATAAAAGGTTAAAATTTCAAGGTAACCTATGTGTAATTTCTGCACCGGGATATGTGTTTTCCAATAGTGAGCTTCATGAAAGCCTTTTACATTTATTTAATGCTTAATATTTTGTAATTATATCCGATAAAATATTAGGTGAATTTTTTCTTTATTATCTTGAATTTTGCTAAAATTTGAATCTGCTAAAGATTTAATTAAATCACTTTAAGTACAGAATATCAGAAAAAGGAGTCACTGCTAAGAAAAAAATGTCCTCTACAGATTCTAAAATGCTCAAGTACGCGAAACAAATTGCAGGTCAAGCAATTGCATTTGATCGGGCGAAGAATTATCGTGAAGCTACTATTAACTATATAAAAGCAGCGGAAATCTTGGTCGAATGCACAAAATACACAAAAAATGCAAATATGAAACAAATGTGGTCAGATAAGGCTACAGAATATCTTGATCGTGCAGAAGAACTAAAAAACGTGGGAAAGAAGAAAGTCCGATTGCGGTCCTCAATTTCTAGCAAACCCGCTAAAGAACGAAAAGAGGGTGAAGAACCCGAGGATGAGGATGAAGATGAAGAATTAACCGAAGAAGAATTAGAGATGGAAAAAATGGTAATGGGTACTGTGTTGATTGAAAAACCAGACATCTCTTGGGAAGATATTGCTGGATTACCAGATCCAAAACAAGCTCTTCGGGAAGCAGTCGTACTCCCCTTGAAAAGGCCAGAATTATTCACAGGTGCTCGAAAACCATGGTCCGGAATTTTATTATTTGGTCCGCCTGGTTGTGGAAAAACTATGGTGGCTCAAGCAGCTGCTAATGAGATTAATTGTACTTTTTTTGTTGCGGATTCTGCTAGCATTATGAGTAAATGGCTTGGCGAATCTGAAAAACTAGTCAGAGCCTTGTTTGATGTTGCCCGAAGGAAAGCACCAAGCATAGTATTCTTTGATGAAATTGATTCTGTTGCTGGTACTCGAGGAGGGGGTGGAGAAGGGGGAGGAGAACGAAGATTAAAAACCCAACTTCTTCAAGAGATTCAAGGTGTTAAAGGGGGAAGTTCCAACACGAAAAAACTCTTAACAATAATGGCTGCTACCAACCGTCCCTGGGATTTAGATAGTGCATTCTTACGCAGATTCGAACGGAAAATATATACACCTTTACCTGATATTGAATCTCGTGAAGCTATTTTTGCATATCATACTCGAGGAATAGAAAAAGAAGAGAGTGTAGATTTCAAGGAATTAGCTGAAGTGACAGATGGATATTCAGGTAGTGATATTGCGATTGTGTGTAGAGAAGTGATCATGCGACCTATTCGTGAATTGGATAAATCCGGCTCATTGGAAGGCAATACAGATGTACAGGTTCGATCTATTAACCGTGATGATTTTGATCATGCTTTACGTAAGATACGTCCTACTGTGAGTGATGAAGAAATTCAAAGATTTGATGACTGGAAGGAAGAATACGGAGGATAAATATAACTCCTTAGCCATTGGAGGTTCCTATAACGGCCGAAATAGAAAAAAAGAAACCAGAGAAACAGAAGACTAGTCAACTAGATGAGGAACGCGCTGCTAAATTGCTGAAATTAAGAGAATTAAAGCAAAAACTTGCAGAAATGGAAAAACACGAGCAAGTTGATACTCCTTCTGAAGTAATCGATGTAAAACTTTTGACTAACGAGCCAGAATCCGCTGAAAATAAACAGTTAGATTCAGATTTATCAAAATTAGAATCCTCAATCACCCAAGAAATCACACAAACTACATTTGAAGACGAAGAAAAAAAAGTTTCTTCAACTTTGAATAAAATTACAGGAGTTACAGATACTGTAAATGAGGTTAAACTAACTGAAGCAGATCTTGCTTCAATTGATGCTGAAATTCAAAAATTGGAACAAGAGATTGAAATTGAGCAAACAAAAGCAGCAGTAATTGTCTCGATTTTCGACCAGCTCTGTGAAGAATATACCTGGTTGAATGAACCTGCTTATGGTTTTATGTATTCCATGCCAAATAAGAAGAAAGACAAACAAAATTATCAATCCTGGCTCGATGATTGGTCTAAAGTCTTATTTGATTATGCGCAAATTGCTGCGAAACACATAATCTACACTAAAGAATTACTTTCGGAAAAACCATGGAGTGAGTTCAAGGATAGAACCTCCGTGATACAAGAACTCGCGGATGGGCTGATCAGACAAAAAGTCGCAGAATTTCTGGATAAGAAGAAAGAGAGACTACGTGTATATTGGAGATCATTAGAATCATGGGCAGATGCCATTATAGATTGGGCTAAAGAAATAGCATTCACGGAACCAATTTTTATCGAGGATATTCGTGAAGCGAATCAAGAATTTAGCTTTCTCCCAGAGGATGATATCATTAAAATATTCAATATCATCGCAAAACAAGGTCATATCAAAGTAAAAGTCGATGAAAAATACGCTGTCCAAATAAAATTCTGATTACTCGGAATTTTTTTAAGCCTACAATAGCAGTTAGATATGAAAGCTCATGAAATTAGGCATTAGTTCCTTGTCTCATATAATTTTCAGTGGAAAAAACCATCCTGATACGAATTTAAATTCCTTATTGATCCAAGCAACACGTTCTTGTTTAGAGTTCTGTGAAACTCATCAACTAGAAGTTTGCGAATTGATCATAGACCCAGTTACCACTTTCATTGAAGAAAATAAACAAGAATTCATAGATGTTTGTAAAGAGTTTTCCATTCGAAAACAGGTTCATGCAGCTCTCATAGATGTATCATTATGCTCATTTAATCAAAAGATTTCTGAAGCTACTCTAAAAACATTCAAAAACAATTTAGAAATAGCTTCTTCAATTAGTGCAAAAACTATCACCATCCATCCTGGAGTTTCTAATATACCAATTTCAGCATTTAAACATAAGAACTTAGAAATTTTAGAAAATCAACTGATAAATCTACTTGAATATACTAAGAGTTCCAATGTAAAATTATGTCTAGAAAACATGTCAGAAGACACGGGGATCTGCCGGAACGAAGAGGAGTTACTTTCAATTTACCAGAATGTCAATAATTCCAATCTTTTTTTCACTTACGATACTTCTCATCTTTGGATGAGTGACCAGGATCATAGTCAATTTCTGAATCGTCTTCACCACCATATAAAAAATGTGCATATAGCAGATAATATCGATAAGAAAAAGGACCAACATCCCACTATTGGAACTGGAAATGTACCATTTCCAGAGATTATTGAAACACTACAACATTTTGATTATTCTGAATCACTAGTTATTGAGCTGTTAGATATAACAGGTTTGGAAAAAAGTATCAATTACGTGAAGGAAATTCTATAGTTCTTCACGAATTAACTCAATTTCTGATGAAAATCCTGGTATCATACCGTCGAAAAAGACATACCCTTTTTCTTTTAGTGATTTTAAAATAAGTCTTACACCCTCAAACTCATTTTCACATGCTATTTGTATATCCTTGTAATTCATTTTATTGCTATTATTCTTGAGTAACTCAACAATGAAATGTTCATGTTCATTTAATCCCATACTATTTTCATCTCAAGTCAATGCTATTAATTTGTGTGTCACGTAGAGAAGATGAGTTCTTGATTTTACGGATAGGTGAAGTTTTTCGGAATGTCTATGCGTTTACCTTGTTCTGCAGAAAGATATGCTGCATACATAACTTTTGTTGTGTCAATTGCTAAATCTATGTTTGAAATAGGTTGTGTGTTTGAAATCACACTACGAATGAAATCAGTTACTTCAAATGGGTAACCGGTCATCCAATCTTCAGAAGGTTGCGCATGAGACCATCCTGCTTTAGTTTCTGTTTTTTCAATTGTATATGCATTTTTGAATTGGATTTCAGTTGGAGCAAAAGCCATCACCGAATTATTATTAGAGATTTTAGTCTCAATTCGGGTATTGCTAGCATAAATATTCAGCCAGTTTTCAATTCCACCCAGAGTAACATCAGAAGCAATTACTACTGCATTTGTACCATCCTCGAATGTGATTATCGCACTAGACCAGTCTTCAACATCATGTGGTCGACTTACGATATAATCTTGTCCCTTAGGAATTGAATTTAGAAGATCCCGATTTTTAGCTGTTGTTGCAACTACACTTTTTGGTTTAATAGGTGAGTTTTCCCGTTCTATGCCTTCCCAATGTTTTAAATGAATAACGGCACCATATGGATGCGCCCCCATACGAATTAGAGCTCCTCCTCCAGTATATTTCCATTCAGAAGCAAATTTTGAATGAGAGCCTGAGTGACTTTCACCACAACGAATTTCTAAAATTTTGCTTTGTGCTTTTTGGAGTAATTTTTTCGCTTTGGTTATAGGAGGGGCGTACACCCAATTTTCAGCATAGCCAAAAATTGTTCCTTGTTTCTGAATCACATTTTTAAGGATTTCACATTCTTTTAGTACTTCTTTTAACATAGTGAGTTTATTTGTTTCTCCTACATCCTTGCGTTCTTCAATTGGAATTGTCGGGTCTCCAAAATATCCAGTAAGAGGTTTTTCACAAATCACATGTTTTCCTGCAATTGCAGCTTCTTTCGTAAAAGCAGAATGAGTGTGAGTAGGAGTAACGATATCAATTATATCGGCGTCCACGGAATGAATCATATCAATACTATCTGTGTTGACTAGTTTTGAATCGAGTTTGAATTCATTGCAAAATTTCATTGCACCCTCTTTATTTCGAGACGAAACTCCAGAGATCTCAATTTTTACATTTGGGATCTGCTTATAGGCTTCCGCATGAATTCGAGCAGCGAATCCAGTCCCGACAAATGCGATTTTTACGACTTCCATATTCTTCAATCTGTTTTTTTGAATGATAGAACGCTACTTTTAACATATTGCGTAGTCCATTTAGCCAAAATTAGCCTAAATAAAATTAAATTATAAGATTAAATTAAGTTATTTATCGAACAACGATTTGATTTTTTTAACCAATCCAAAACGATTAACATGGCCCAAATCAGCGAAAAACCTCCAAATACCGGTGAAGAAGAGAAGATAGTAATAATTGATATTGGAGAAGCATATACTAAGGTGGGACTTGCAGGAGATGAACAGCCAATAGTGTTTCCAACGATGACAGGTAAGGAGAAATATAAATCAGTAATGGCTGATGTGGAATCTAAAGGGCAGTACGTGGGTGAGGATTGCATGCGGATGCGTGGAGTTCTTAAAATCACCTACCCAATTAATCGTGGAGCAGTAATGGATTGGGACAGTTTTTATTCAGTATTAACACATATCTTTTACAATGTTTTACGTGTAGATCCATCAAAAGTAAATATAATTTATGCTGAAAACCCATTAACTCCTCTGGAGAATAGAAAATACATCACTCGACTATTTTTCGAAACATATCGGGCTAAAAGTGTCTATATTGCTAATTCCTCGGTTATGGCATTATTTAGTGCAGGATTAACAACTGGAATATCTCTTGAAAGTGGAGAAGGATTAACATGGGTTGTCCCAATTATTGATGGTCGAGTAGTATCGCACGCAACTCAAAGATTGACATTGTCTGGTAAGGATGTTTCTGAATATCTTCGCACTTTGTTGCTAGGCTATGGAGTTAATTTTACTTCCTCAGCGCAACGAGATATTCTACGTGAAATCAAAGAACAAAATTGCTTCATTGCATTAAATCCAGCTGAAGTAGCTAAAAACAACACAGATGTCACAACATATATCCTACCCGATGGTGAATCAGCGAAAATTCCCATGAATGTTCGAGTAAACGCACCAGAAATTCTCTTTCACCCAGAATTACTAGGATATAATGTGGCAAGTATTGCCCAAGCCATTATAAATGCCATAATGAAAGTTGATC
>JAEOTN010000275.1 GCA_016839865.1 Promethearchaeota archaeon
CATATAAGGCGGTCAAATCCGGTGCATTAGGTAAGGTATTAAGTGCTACTTTTAAGAGGATCTCCCCAAACATCAGTGGAGACGCTTGGGATAACTGGTTCATGAACTCGGATAAGAGTGGGGGTGCATTATTAGATCTTCATATTCATGATGTTGATTTCATGAGATATATGCTAGGTAGACCAACAAGTGTAACTTCTTTCGGTTTGAGAGGATTTAGAACAGATTCAGGGTTAGATCATGTTATTTCACATTTCAAATATAATAACGGTGCATTAGTAGTGCTGGAAGGGGGTTGGGCTCCTGCAAAAGGAACGCCTTTCGAAATGAGTTTTCAAATCATTTGTGAAAAGGGAACAATTCGCCTATCTGAATCGGGTTTTAAAATGATTTATGAAAATGGTAAAATTGAAGAGCCGACTCCAGCCAAACCCGAATCACCTACAGGTTGGCATGTAGAATTAGATTATTTCTTGGATTGCATTCAAACCAACCGAAAACCTGATGAATATTTCACGTTAGACGAATTAGTTGACTCCATTAAATTAATTGAAGCTGAAGAGAAATCAATCGAATTAAATCGCACTATACCAATAAAATTTGATCTTGCAACCCCTGAATCATTGAATACTAATGGATTTTACAAAGCAATCAATTATTGGGTATTGGGAGGATTTGAGGGAAATAAAACAGCTTATGAAGCTATTGATGATGCTAGAAATATGGGACTTGATGGAATTGAATTAACTTATGGGGATTGCCTAAAAGAAGACATCACAGAGGAAGAATGTAAAAAAATTTCCCGTTATGCATCAGAAAAAGGAATTGGATTGAAAACATTAGCTACAGGAAATTACTGGGGGTGTTCTCTTGGATCTGATGATGAAGAAGAGCGAATGAAAGCAATCAAATTCACACGTAGATATATTGAGGTTGCAGCATGGATAGGTGCAAATAAAATCCTGGTTGTGCCTGGTGCAGTCGACGTTGCATGGGATGATTCCCGACCAGTGCTTCCGTATGAATCCGTTTGGAACAATGCAACAGATAGCATTAAAAAGATTTTACCTAAAGCTAAACGGTGTGGGGTAGAAATCTGCATAGAAAACGTATGGAATAAATTCCTACTCTCTCCAATTGAAATGAAAATATTCTTGGACCAATTTAACTCGGATTATATTGGTTCTTATTTTGACGTTGGAAATGTTACAATAAATGGGTACGCGGAACATTGGATTGAAATATTGGGTGACAAGATTAAAGCGGTTCATATAAAGAATTTCAAGAGAGAAGATGCAGGTGGAGTTTTACATGGGTTCGGAGATGATTTGGAAGAAGGAGATGTTAATTTCGAAAATGTAAAAGATAGCTTAAGAAAAATCGGATATGATGGTCCTATTACTGTTGAAATGATTCCTTTTTCCCGATTACCTGATATGGTTCTTCCAGATATGGAGCTAGCTAAACAAACTGCTGGAAAGCTAAAAGAAATTTTCAATTAAAAGTTAAAAAATATTTCAGAGCTAAATTGCTCTGGTACCTTGTTCTTTTTGATCATGAATTATCTTCAGCTTAGCATTCATTTCTGAATGAATGATATTATATAGCTTTTCGACGAAAGGATGTATTAGTGATTTTTTCATGAATAAAATAGGTAAAATAATTCTAATTAGCATATCCTCATTTTTATTAGTCTCAGTAGTTCTAATATGCTGTGTTATTATCCCAGTAGTGGGTAAGGGAAGAATGTTACACCCAACTCCTGAATTAATGTATATGTTTCCTCATGATAAGGGAATGACTTATGAAAATGTGACAATTACAGCTGCAGATGATGTAGATTTGAAAGCTTGGTGGATAGAATCAAAAAATTCAACCCACCCTAATTCCAATATTACACTTATCGTGCTTCATGGATTTTCCCATTCAAAAGCTTGGATGTTAGACCATTATGGTGACGGGTTCTATAATTCAAACTACAGAATGCTATTTATTGACTCCAGAAATCGAGGAGAAAGCGAAATTACCGAACTGGGAGTTACGTGGGGAATTGATGAAGTGAAGGACCTTCGTGCTGCTGTAGATTTTGTGAAAGCGCAACCCGAAGTTAATGACTCACAAGTGGCAATTTTTGCAGAAAGTCAAGGTGCTGCAACCCTCCTCTTTTATACAGCGGAGTACAATGATGTCGCTGCGATTATTCCAGATTCCTCATGGTCTGAAGGCAAAGCAATGATAAAACAAGCTTATCCAATGCGAGCAGGATTCCCGTGGTTTATTTTCGGTCAAATTACAGTAAAATTATTAGAGCGTCATTTCGGATTCACATTTGAGGAGATCAGCCCCATTAATGAAGTTCCATCAATAACAACTCCAACTTACTTAATTCATGGAGATGCAGATTTAGACATAAATTATGAAGACTCGCAGGATATTTTTGACGCGATTCCTGGAACTACTCCAAAGCAATTGTGGATCACAAGCGGGAGAGGACATGTAATGTCTTATTTAGAACCAAACTATTTCAGTAATATAGAGACATTTATCACAAGTGTAATTAATGGGATCCCTCTCTAATCCTCTTTTTTTTATTCTTTAATAGATATGCTTAAACAAATTGGTTTTGGATTTGCTTATGTATTTTTTTCAAAACCTTTATTTTCCTAAACTACGAAGACAAAGGCTAAGGCAAGATACATGTCGGAAAAGAAAATCATTGGATCTCTTCCCCAAAAAGAATTAGTCAAGATGTATGCGAAGTATGTTTCTAAACCAAAAGCTGAATTCTTCAAAAGTCTTGGATTGGGTGCGATACAGGGAAAAAGAGAAGGGATTTATATCGAAATGTTGGAAGGAATCCGTAAAAACAAACCAGCGATCAAATTAATAGACTGTCGCACTAGTGGGGGTGTTTTTAATTTAGGACATCGTCATCCGAAAATTATACAAGCATTAAAGGATGGAATTGAAGCTGGTCTAGATGTCGGAGATCACCATCTATTAAGTGAACAGAGAGCACTCCTTGCAAAACAAATCGCAGAACTCATGCCGGGTGATATATCAAAAACTCAGTATTGCGTTGGTGGAGGAGAAGCTATTGATTTAGCGATTAAACTTTCAAGAAGTACAACCAAACGGAAAAAAATCATTTCCGCACTGACTGGATATCATGGAGTGACGGGTGTTGCATTAGGAGCCGGAAATACACGATTTAAAGATGCATTTATGTGGAATTTTCCTGATTACCAACAAGTAACTTTCGGAAATGTCGAAGAATTCGAAAAAACGATTGATGAAGAAACCGCTTGTGTCATTTTTGAAACTATTCCTGCAACTGGTGGAATCCTTATCCCAGAAGAAGGGTATTTTGCACGAATTCGTGAATTGTGTGATGATCTTGGAGTGATTATGATTGCTGATGAAGTACAAACTGGATTGGGTCGACTTGGAACGATGGTCGGTATTCATGGAGGATTGTATCCAACAGAAAAAATTGTTCCTGATATTGTTGTGCTCGCTAAAGGTATGAGTTCTAGTATGTATCCCTTAGCAACTTGCAGCTACAAACCATTTATCGGAGAGGTTTTCGAACAAGATCCATTCATCCACATTAGTACAACAGGCGGAAGCGAATTAGGGTGCTATATAACACGCACTATGTTGGAAATAGTCTCAGCTCCTGACTTTTTAGGCCATGTTAATAAAATGGGATTAGAATTTGAGAAAGGACTGCTAGGATTCAAGAATAATCCAGAATTACGGGATCTGATAGTAGATGTACGTGGCAGGGGATTAATGCATGCCATAGAATTCACGAATGATCGATATGGAATCGGAATGACATTGCGAATGATCGAGAATGGAATTTTCGCAGATTATTGTGGCAACAAGGAAGATACGATCAAATTGATGCCACCTTTAATTATCAATAAAGAAGATATAACAATTATTATGGAACGATTAGAAAAAGCATTATTATCGCTTCCTAAACCCAAGAAGGAGGAAAATAAATGATCAAAGTAGATAAAGAGTTTTTACAGAAATTTGAGTTAGATCTTGACACAAGCAATCCCGAAAAGGGAAAATATCCTGTCAATATGTTAGGATTTGGAGAAATTAGCATAGTTGTAGAGATACTACACGAAGACTTAAAGGGATTAGCATTAAAACGAATACCGATATTTGATACAGTTGAACAAGTAGAACGTCATATCACGGCCTATAATGATTATAATCGAATCCTCAAAGAAATTGGTCTAAACATTCCTGAATACGGAACTGAATGGGTGTATACAGACTTAAAGAAAAAGAAAACTATAGCATTGTACTGTATACAAAAGAAATTTAATCCCAAATCTGTTTGTCATCATTTGATACACCAGTTAAGCCATGAAGAAGAGATTGATCAATTAGTGATACTTATTATGAGAGAATTGCACAAAGTGTGGAAATTTAACCGTTCTCAAGATAAGTATCAAATTGGTCTTGATGGACAAATTTCCAATTGGATTTTAGACAAATATGATGTTTCTAAACGAGTATACCCATCCAGCGAATTGGTATATATTGATACAAGTACGCCTATGGTAAGAATAAATGGGGAAGAATCGATGAATGCAGAATTAATCTTGAAAAGTGCTCCAAGATCACTGAGGTGGATATTAAAAGCTTTATTTTTGGAAGATACTTTGAACAGATATTATGATTGGCGTTTAGTTACAACTGATCTAATTGCTAATTTTTACAAAGAACAAAGACCTGAATTGATTCCAAAATTAATCGAAATCATAAATGACTTCTTTGCGAATGAAGCGGCAGAATTTGAGATCAAACCGTATACATTGAAGGAAATAAAGAAATATTACAGGAGTGATGCCAATATGTGGCGACTCTTCCAAGGATTTCGAAAAATAGACAGAGGAAGCAAGAGAATGTTCGGAAAACGTTATGATTTCTATCTACCAGGAAAAATTCAAAGATAAAATGGAGAAAATAATCTATCCATTTTTGAGTTTATCTCGAATAAACTTGTAACCAATCACTTTCAAATCCAATTTTTTTACAAATTCTTTCAGCCGATTATCAGTGAATGCTTTATGATCTTGGGAACGCCATTCGGCAGAATCTGGAGTGATAGCTTTCAACTCAGATCCCATCTTCGCTGAATGGAATAATAGATGAGTTAAACCCGATTTTACATTTGAAAGTAAATCACAGTAGTACTTAATTTTATCCGGATATTCCCCACCCGTATCAATAATTATGTGATCTAATAATGGCAGTCCCATGTTCTCAAATTTTTCAAACATTTTCATTGTTGGATTTATCATTTCATCCGGGTAACCATTTTCTCTTAACATTTCTGGACTTGCTCTTGGAAGAAACGGAGGGATATTGAATTCCTGTGAAAGCTTAATATATATTGGAATAAATTTTGGTAATAGAACAGTACCCATATGAGTATCTATGTGGGTTACATCTATTCCACTATCCAAGGCCTTTTGAATTTGTGCTCGCATTTCAATTTCCGCAGCCTCTACTGTAATGTTTTGCATTGCTTCAGCTGCAGTTCTCCAAAGACAACCCTCTGAGTCTAATAATCCTGTTGAAGGATCCACACTACTAATAGGTCTCCAGCGATAATTATCATACTCACAAGTTAATGCAAGATGCACTCCTATATCATATACAGGATTTTTCTTAACTATAGAAACTAATTCATAAAACCAAGGAGATTGAACGATAGCGGAGCCACAACTAGCTATTCCATAGTCTAGACACTCAAAAGAAGCAACATTTGATGCGTGGCTAAAACCCATGTCATCAATATGCAAAATCACAACTTTATCATCTTTATCGAATCCAAGTTTTTCAATAAGCGTTTTATTTGTCATGATCTATACTATGTGTTGTTTTTCTATATAATCCATTTTCTAAAGCTTTTTACTTATTTAGAGAGAAATTGATCTATTATTCCCGCAATCAGCTATTTGTTAGCATTCCTATGCAGGTTCTTCTACAAACTTGAAGGTCTTGAATGGAAAAAGAACAAGCTTCTACTGAACATTTAGCAAAAGAAGGTAAAATAAGTCCTATTTACATGAAGTTACGTCGCTTATGAGGTTTTCAATACCTTATTTTTTCTTATATTTTTTGTTGCAGAAGTTTTTATCTTCTCTACAAGATTCATTCTAGGGTATAAAATGTCACAGTGCGAATATTGTCAAAAACCACTTAATGATGATTCAACTTCATCTTGTATATATAGTGAGATTGAAGTAAATGGGAAATGGCATAAAAGAAGATTCGTTAGTTTTGGTGGAGAATCCCTCAAAAGTCGATGCGGTGAATGCGGTATTGTCATTGGACCAGACCACTTTCATCATTATGGATGCAAAAATGAAGAATGCCCGGTTTGTTATCGGAGGATATATTCCTGCGTTTGTGAAAAAACATCTTTAAGAAAAGATGGTGGAGAAGAGGTCGATATTCGTAAATAATCGTACCAAACTTATCTAATGGCTTTGTTCTAATTGTCAATTTCGTAAAAACAAGCGTATTTTTTATCTGATCCACTTCAGATCTCCGGAGAACTTAAATCTTTTTGTCGATCCATGTATCTTACATAGCGTAAATCACTTAAGTAACATCTGGATATTATCTCAATAGCAACACCCAATATATACTCAGCCGTTAAAATATTCTTAGAAATATTCCAACAACAACCGCTTATATAGTTATCAACCCTATCAATCATTATCCGACGAAATGCGACGTAAATTCGTTGGATTCGACAATATCATAATATTCACGATTTTCCGAGGAAAATCAATACAATACTCCGCAACCAATCGTTCCGTGAAGAATATCACCGGTCATTGTAATATTTCACCATATATTTAAAAATAAAAAATTAGATCAACTGATCAACCGGCTTGGATCCTCTCATTGGATCCTTGCCACCTAACTCAAAAGAAGGGTGTGTGCAAAAATGGACCATATAGATGTGAAACTGCTTTCTGCGATGGAGAAAGACTCGCGCGTGTCGCTAAAATACTTAGCGAAAGAATTAGACATAAAAACTAGTACTATTTACCATCGCCTGCATAAATTGAAAGAATCAAATATTTTAGAATCATTCACAATTGTTGTAAATCCAGAAACGATAGGTTTACAATTACATGTACAATTAAATCTACGGCTGAAAAAGTTACCAATTGGTAAGTTAGATTCAATGTTTCTTGAGAGTTTTGCAAAATATCTTGCAGAAGAATACAATGAAATTTTATTTGCCAGTGTAGGCTCAGATGAGCAAATCCATTTAATTGCAAGTTTCAGAGATAATGGTCATTTTGACATGTTTATAGACTCCCTAAACGATAATGGGTATATTGACAAAATCAACCACACCGTATTTTCCAAGATATTGAAAGGCAAAAAAATCTTCTCATTCATCGCTAACCAACATGCTTTAGAAGAAGGCGAGAAATTTGATGATGAAATCGATGAATTTGAAGAGATCGATGAATCTGAAGTGATTCATGTCGAATTCTAATTACTAAATTTACTTTTTACAATTTTCATTTCACTTTTTTATTGTATCAATTCCATCTGGAAAGATTTTCTTTAGAGGAAATACTGAAATTGTCATCGCATGCGAAATCCCTTGTGTTGTGGAATCATATTTTGTCATTTTTTTCATTATAAAATTAAGAAGTAACTCTCGAAACTCGCGTAAGTCTTCATCCGTGTGTAATGCGAGGGTTCCTATAAATCCAATTCCTGCACCACGATCATCAAATACTTCTTCTTCAATCAATTTGGAAGATTCTGCTAATTTTTTAGCGTACAATTTTGATAATCCTTTTGTCAGTATTCCAATACTTTTAATGAGATTAGCCAAGTTTTTAGAAACCAGTTTAGGATTCTGTTGAAAAATTTCCTCAGAAAGACGTTGACCTTGCTTGAATGCATTTGCAACAACAGGTGCATTTCGATAAAACATTCCTGGTTGCTTTAAGGATTTTTGATCGTCTAACTCGATAAGCTCTTTCGATATTAATTCTCTAATTTTTCTATGAACTGTTGTTTTAGGTGAATCCAAGATTTGAGTAAGTTGCTTAAGATTCAAAGGACCGTAATCCCGAAGCAAGAGAAACATCAAAAAATCCATGTCATCATCTAACAGATCTAATAGTGAAACTGAAGAATTACTCATAATTCTAGAAATTGTAAGAAGTATTAAATATATTGCGGAACTAAGTCCATTTACTATTTAATTCATTTATATATTAAATGGAACTTGTTCCCATCCATATATAAAGGTAAATATTATGAATAACACCCATCCCTCAGATTCTCAAAATTCAGGAACCACCTCAATGGTAATGACAGACTCAAGAAAAAATACCAGAAACTATATGGTGTTTTGGACTGGTCAGAAAATTTCTCTCCTCGGTTCGGAGATCGTACAATATGCAATTACATGGGCCTTAACTATAAGATTCCAAGATCCTACCATTCTTTCTCTCGGTCTCTTTTTGACTTTGATTCCAAGGGTGATTTTTGGACCTTTAGCAGGAGTGCTGACAGATCGATATTCGTATAAAAAATTACTGGTACTCTTCGATTCCTTGCAAGCAGTGACAACTTTAGGATTATTCATTATGATGTTACTCCAATTTGATCAAGCGTGGGTATTTCTGACATTTAACACTTTTAGAGCAATATTTCAGACGTTCCATTCTCCTGTCGTATCAACCATGATGCCTTTTATGATTCCAAAAGATAAACTTGCTCGTTATCAAGGTGTTAACCAACTTAGTAGCAGTCTGATTATGATGGTAGGACCGATAGTTTCTGCATTTCTTTTGAATATTTTGAGATTAATGGACTTGCTTTGGATTGATATAGGCACTTTTGTAATAGCAGTAATTTTCTTGATGTTTACTAAGATTCCTCCAAATTCTACAAAATTCCGTGAAGATGAGAATATTGAAACAGTAGAAGGACAAGGAGATGTGAACAATCAAGAGCCACGAAAAAAGGATGGTGTTTTATCAGAATTTAAGGAGGGGCTTTATGTATTTCGGGACATAAAAGGATTGAGTGCAATTTTCTTTATTGGAATTTTTGGAACTTTCTGTTTATCCCCATTTAACACATTACTCACATACTTTGTTAACGTAGTTCATGGAGGAGGAATTCGAGAAATGACAATTGTTACCGTGTTCATTCAAGTCTCATTGGTCTTAGGCTCATTGGTCGTGATTTTGAAGAAAAATTGGAAACGGAGGACCTTGATGATGATCCTAATGGTCATGCTTTTGTTCTTAGGAAATATTGTAATGGCACTAAGTCCGGAGGGGAATTTCGTGATAATCAACATCGGTATAGCAATATCATTCATAGGATTACCGGCATTTTCATCTATATTTATGGCTATAATGGAAAGTGTTGTTCCAATTGAAAAAATGGGACGTTTTTCTGCTTTTCGGGACGGATTAATTTCGATTGTGATGCCACTTGGAATTTTGATTTCAGGACCACTTTCAAAGATAATCTCTGTGCAAATGTTGTTAATAATCGCAGCGGGACTGGGGATAGCAGTATCTATCATAACATATTTTACTAGCAATGTTCGCTCTTTAGATACAATTCAATCATCTGAAAAGTAAATTGGTGGGACTATCATATCTTTCCCTGTTTATTCATTGTACTCATATATATTTCTCAATTTTCCAGCCACAACGGGGGCAAAATTCTCCATCAGGTATGAGATTAGTTCCACATTTAATACAAAACTTAATTTCATCGCTTCTAGATGGAGGTTGATTCTCTTGTATCGATGGAGGAGGGATATACATTGAGTTCGCTGAATCTAAAACGGGTTCTGGAGCTCTGCTAAATAAAGTCAGACGCCTAAAATTGTTTCCAGTTTTAAAATATCCGATAATATATATGATCGAAGTTGCTAATCCAATTACCAGTATCAGTACACTAAGAATTTCACTTGTTATGATTAAAGAAGAGAGATCAATAAGAATTGAACTTGCAGATAGTGCAGCACCAACTGTTAATAATATTGCACCGATTTTGATATTTCCTCCAAAAGGAGATATCATTGTCAATCCATATTTACTTAAACGGATCCATGCAATTAGTTCGAAAATTGAAGACATCAAGATTATACCATCATACACAATCAAGCAAATTAGCCAATTAAATTCATCCCAAACAAGAAAATATGTGATGTAATAAAACAAATTTGAAACAATAATACCTACAGCATAGATTGCTATCAATACATAATATGAACTAAACTCAGGAGTCCTTATGGTGTCCTTAATGTTCTTGTTATTAACCAAAAGGATAATAAGAACAATACTGAGGACCACATCGCTAAGTAATTGAGTAAAAAAGCCGGTAAATCCGATTAATATTACTATAAACGCCAATACAAATGTTGCAATAGGAATTACTCCCAGAATGATGAGGAGATTCCCAAATTGTGTGAATTTAGTTTTTGGTCGATAAGCATTATACATTATAAATTTCCCTCATAAAAGTTGATGGAATCTCATCTTGAGAGTATTTAAAGATATCCATGTCCACAAGATAGATGTTCAATGAAATATTCTCCTCCAAGCAGATAAAGCCTTTAATGAACAAATCTGTTGTTCTTTTCATGTTATCTGACCAATACAGATTCGATATCTTAAGTGGAAACCTACCGGATTATGGGTTTTTCTCAAATTGTTTTCTTTATTTATAATTGTTATAGCAACAAGTTTTATTTTAAAAGCGGAACATCCTCAAATAGAAATTGATTACTACTTTCCATTTAAAAGATGTAGGATTAAAACGTTATGTATGATATTGCCATTATCGGTGGAGGAGTAACGGGTTGTGCTATTGCACGATGGTTATCCCAGTATAAACTAAAAACCATCCTTATTGAAAAACACGAGGATGTGGCATCAGAAACCACCAAAGCGAATTCTGCAATAATCCATGCGGGTTATGCAGCCCCCGAGGGTTCATTACGATGTAAAATGAACGTTAAGAGTAATCCAATGTTTGATCAAGCACATAAAGAACTCGGTTTTGAGTTTAAACGTGTTGGATCATTTGTGGTTGCGTTTACAGATGAGAATATGAAAGTTTTGGAAAAAGAAAAAGCTCTCGCTGATAGGAGAAATATTCCAGGTGAAATCATCACAGATATTAAACGCATTAAAACTATGGAGCCTAATATATCCGACAAAGTAAAAGGAATCTTTTACGCTCCTACTGCGGGTTTAGTCTGGCCTTTTGGTTTAACTGTCTCTCTTGCAGAAAATGCATATGAGAATGGAGTTAAATTCATTTTCTCCAGTCCAGTTACAGATATAAAAAAAACAGATAGCGGATTTATTATCCAAGCTGGAGAAAAACAAATAGAAACTCAGGTGATCATCAATGCTGCAGGTGTTTTTGCTGATGAAATTGCAAAAATGGTAGGAGCGGACGATTTCACTATTACACCGCGCAAGGGAGAATATATTTTAATGGATCGGGGAGTGGTTCCCATAAATTATATTCTTTTTCCAACACCAACAATCGTAAGTAAAGGAATTTTAGTGTGTCCAACGATTGAGGGACACACATTTATCGGTCCAAACGCTCAGAATCAAGAAGACAAATATAATATCTCTACTTCTTCAGCGGGATTGAATGAGATTATTGTGGGTGGCAGAAAATTACTTCCAAGTATTCCAATTCGCTCAGCTATAACGAATTTCGCCGGATTACGTGCAGTATCAAATAGAAATGGAGACTTCATTATTGAACCAAGTGCAGTTAATAATTTCATAAATGTTGCAGGTATATGTTCTCCTGGATTATCGTCATGTTTAGCAATAGCTGAATATGTGGTTGAAATTGTTCGAAATAGTACTACTCTAAAATTAGAAAAAAAACCTAATTGGAATCCGAATTTGATCCAACAAAAACGACTAGTAGACATGAATGAAGACGAATTATCTGAAGCTATCAGGGAACGACCCCAATGGGGAAGAGTAGTCTGCAGATGTGAAACGGTGACTGAGGCAGAAATTGTAGATGCAATTCATCGACCAATCCCTAGCACTTCAATGGATATGATTAAAAAACGGGTTCGACCAGGTATGGGCAGGTGTCAAGGGGGATTCTGCACACCAAAAATTCTAAAGATCCTTTCTAGAGAACTCAATAAACCTGTGACTGCGATTACAAAAAATGATAAGGGATCTGAAATGGTGTTCGGTAGGACAAAACAGTTAGAGATACAACCATGGAAGGGGGATAAACCATGAGCAACTTCATCGAAACAGATGTTGCAGTTCTAGGTGGAGGTCCTGCTGGATTAGCTGCAGCTTTAATTGCACATGAAAAAGGAGCAAAAGTAACCATCGTGGAGAGAGATTTTGAATTAGGAGGAATCCTTCAACAGTGTATACATAATGGTTTTGGGCTAACTTACTTTAAGGAAGAGTTAACTGGACCAGAATATGCCCAGAAATTCATTGATAAGGTAAGAGAATCTGGAATTGAAATTTTACTGGATTCTATGGTAATAGATCTCACTTCGGATAAGACCATTACAGCAATGAATCCCGAGAAGGGATTAATTAAGATAAAAGCGAAATCTGTCATTCTTGCTATGGGATGTAGAGAACGAACCCGAGGAGCTATAAATGTACCAGGAACCCGCCCAGCTGGGATTTACTCAGCTGGAACAGCTCAACGATTAGTAAATATGGAAGGCTATATGCCTGGAAAACGGGTCGTCATCCTAGGCTCAGGTGATATTGGTTTGATAATGGCAAGAAGGATGACATTAGAAGGAGCAAAAGTACTTTGTGTTGCAGAAGTGTTGCCATACTGTTCCGGTTTAATTCGAAATTTTGTGCAATGCCTTCAAGATTATGATATTCCGTTGCATTTATCACACACTATTACAGATATTCGAGGAAATGATCGTGTTAAAGAGGTCGTAATTTCCCAAGTGGATGAAAAATGGATGCCAATTCCAGGAACAGAAAAGGTATTTGAATGCGATACAGTTCTTTTCTCGGTGGGTCTTATCCCAGAAAATGAAATCTCATTGAAAGCTGGCATAGAATTGGATAAAACCAATGGTCCTTTAGTGAATGAATATTTAGAAACTACAGTTCCAGGTATATTTGCTTGTGGAAATGTATTGCAAGTGCATGACTTAGTAGATTGGGTAACGAAAGAAGCAGAACAAGCGGGGAATAATTCATTTAAGTACGTCAACAATGAAGATCGGGGTGGGAAATTACTCAAACCGATTCGAACAATCCCGGGAGAAAACGTAGGATATATTGTACCTCAAAGAATTGACTATTTCAAGGAGGAAAAAATCGTACAATTCTCATTCCGACCCAAAAGCCCTGACAAAGATTGTATTATTGAGTTTATCTCTAAAGGTAAGATATTTGATAAACGCAAATCTAAGCATATCATTCCAAGCGAAATGCTCAATTACAAAATAAAACTAAGTCCCGAATTGGTAGAAGGAGATATAACGATACATATCAAGAAAGATCCGAAGAAAATAAAACAGGAGGAAGCCTAAAATGGAAGCAGAGTTTAAAGATGCGAAACAAGGAGATGTAAAAGAAATAATTTGTATCATATGTCCCAATTCCTGTAAACTCCATGTGTTTAAGGATGAAAAGGGGGAGGTTCAAGTAGAGGGATATGGATGTACCAGAGGAATTCAATATGGGAAAGATGAATATACTGCTCCTAAAAGAACGCTTATTACTACTGTTAAGATTGAGGATGGCGACCTTCCAGTGCTTCCTATACGCTCAAAGGAAGGAATTCCTAAAGAAAAACTATTCGAAGCAATGAAAGTAGCAAATCATGTAACAATTAAAGCACCAATTAAAATGGGAGACGTAGTAATCCCGAATTTGCTGGGTTTAGGGATAGAAGTAATCGCATCGCGCTCGATGGGAAAAAAAGGATGAAAAAAAAGATTAGTTTTGAATCTCAAGGACTTCTGAATCTTCAGTTAAAGATCGGAGGAACTCATCTTTCTCTTTCTTAGATTTTAATTCGCGTAACGTCTTTTCAGCGATTACGACCATCTTCATCAAGGCATCTTGATTGGTTCCAGCTTTAAGGTTGGCTTTTACTCTGTGGAATTCATAAAATAGAGATTCGGATACTTTTAGATTTAGATTTTTTGACATCCTTTTACACCCTTCTGTTATTTTTGTTCGTAATGATAAGATTGATAGTTATGCCGATAATGATATAGGTTAACTTCTGGAATCTTTCTAATGATATTTTTAAGGTGCAATGTTACGCTGGTAACATGTAGGTTACATGTGCATGTGATATTTCCAACGATCTTTCTCAGAAATACTTCTAAATTACTTGCTGAAAGCAAGGTATATTTAGGCAGATGTGTATACAAAATAGTAGCCTACGTGAATCGAATATTCTGAAAATAATCCTATCATAATCTCGGCACAACGAAGATTTATAGCAAATATTGCATATATTTTCTAATTAACATGAATAATATGTGCAGAAAATGGAATCCTCGTGCATAACTTGATGATGAACGGTGAAAAAGGTGTAATAATGTCTGATAATAAAAATATTATGCTGAAATGCATTGTAATTGGTAATCTAAGCGTTGGAAAAACCTCGTTGATTTTGCGATATACTAAAAATGAATTCTCAGGTAGTTATATCCCTACAATCGGAGCAGACTTCACAACCACACCTTTAAAAATCGATGAAAACTACGAAATGGTGGATTTGAAAGGAAAACACAGTTATATCTTGAAGAATCAGAATCTGACCTATGAGGAATTTACCGAACTAAATAATAAAATTGATGAAGAAACTAAAGTTTATCTGTGGGATCTTGCGGGACAACCCTTCTTCAGAAAGATTCGTAATTATTACATGTCACACGCTTTCTGTGCACTCACAATTTTCGATTTAAACAAACCACCCTTTGAAATCAGTGGTTGGTTAAACGATCTAAAGACGTTCTCACCCAATAGCAATTTCTTGCTAGTCGGTAATAAAAGTGACTTGATAAATCAAGAGAATAGTGAATTTAAAGAACAGATTGCTGCTCTTGAGAAACTACACAATTCACGTGTTCATTTAGTCTCGGCTAAATCAGCTGATGGTGTACGAGCTTTATTTATTGAAATGAAAATCAATATTATGAAACG
>JAEOTN010000276.1 GCA_016839865.1 Promethearchaeota archaeon
CAATAGGAGTATTTTTTGCAGTTCATTTCATCAAATTGCTGCGTCAAAGTCATGCATATCATGACCGGAAAAAAGAAGTTAAAAAGTGATTTCATGAAATTTATGAATCGGATTTTTTTTATATCCAGAAAACATCCTCAATATGTGGATATTTTATGGCAAAAAAATTCTTAAAATGTACGAAATGCAAGTATGCATTTTCTCTACGGCAATCTGAAGATATTGAGAAATTAACATGTCCGTATTGTGGTAGAAAAAACCCTAAAGAATTATTTGAAGAGTTGTCCGAAACAGAATTTGGAAATGGCTACAAATTATCGCTAGATGAGTTCAAACATGTATTGAAAGATGCAAGTAAATCCATGATCAGGGCATTTTTCCGAAAAAATAGTGATATATACAGCATTGAAATCAATAAGAAAGGGTATGTTTTTAGAGATAATGAGAGTGTGGAACAAGCAGTTGAGGTTGTTCATTTTGCTATTCAAAATGATTTAGTTTTGCAAAGAAAATTCTATGAAATCTATAATGAACTGTATCGTTGATTCTTCACATTAGCGTTCTGAAAAAGTAGACAAAATGTCATTTGGGTAAATTTCCCCTATTTTTGTAATCCTTAATTCCCCCAAGTTTCCCCGTAATGAATTACACTGAAAAAATTTTTATTATATTCAACAAAAACAAAAACAACTTTTTTATAAAGATTATTTATAAATTTTCGATCGAAAAATTTTGAAATGTGATATATACTATGTCTGAAACTGATACAAATAAAGAAAAACAGAAGAAATACTATCCAAATCCCGAATTGGCAACCAATGCTCGAGTCAAGAACATGGAGGAATACAAAACCATGTGGAAAGAGAGTGTTGAGAATCCTGAAGCGTTCTGGGATAAGGAAGCCAAAATGGTCGAATGGGATACCCCATACAACAAGGTGTGGAGCGGTAAGACCGACGACGATTTTATTGGTAAATGGTACGAAGGCGGTAAATTGAACGTTACTAATAACGGAATTGACCGTTGGATTAAAGCTGGTTATGGAGACGAAACCGCACTCATTTGGGTTGCAGAAACCGAGAAAATCGCTGATGGTGTCGTTACATACACATATAAGACACTGCTAGCAGCAGTGAACAAAGCTGCAAATGCATTGAAATCCTTAGGTATTGGAAAAGGTGATCGAGTCTGCCTTTGGATGCCTATGATTGACCAATTAGCAATCGTTATGCTTGCATGTGCTCGAATCGGCGCTATCCACTCCATTGTGTTCGGTGGGTTCTCAGCAGAATCTGTAAAAGACCGAATTGACGACAGTGAATGTAAAGTTTTAGTTGTAACTGATGAAGTGCGACGAGCAGGTCGACCTCGACCAATGAAAAATAAATTGGAAGGGATCATTGAAACCTGCCCAAGCATTACTGCAGTAGCAGTAGTTAAGTTAACTGGTGGAGAAACCTACAAATACGAGAAAGATGTCGACTTCACCGCTTTAATGGCAGAACAATCTGAAGATTGTCCATATGAACCTATGGATTCTGAAGACCCATTGTTCATCTTATACACCTCTGGAACCACTGGTAAACCAAAAGGTGCAGTACACACAATTGGAGGATTCTTAGTATACGGAATGTCCACAAACAAATATGTCTGGGATTATTCCTGCTTGTTAGACTTGAAGGGTGTAGAACCAAAAGACCGTGATGTCTGGTATTGTACAGCAGACATTGGATGGATTACAGGACACACACAAATCATCTATGCTCCATTAGCATTAGGTGCAATCACCGTTATGTATGAAGGTGTACCAACTTGGCCACACGCTGGTCGATTCTGGGAACTTTCCCAAGAATTAGGAGTAACTCACTTCTATACCGCACCCACCGCAATCCGTGCTTTAATGTCCAAGGGCGACGAGCATGTAACTAAGTGGGACTTGTCCAAAATTAAGATGTTGGGTACTGTGGGCGAGGTATGCAACTGGCCGGAGTGGAAATGGTATTGGGATGTAGTAGGTAATGGCTCTGGTGGTGAAAAACCAACTGGTCGACCAATTGTTGACAGTTATTGGCAAACCGAAACCGGTAGTTACATGATGGTTAACTTAGGTCCAATTACGCCTATGAAACCAGGCTCATGCACCTTCCCGTTCTTCGGAATCAATCCAGTATTGTTAGATGATAACGGTGATAAAGTAACCACTCCAATGACACAAGCCTATTTCGCTTATGACATGCCATGGCCGGGAATCATGAGAACTGTTTGGGGAGATCACGACAGATTCTTACAAACATACTTCTCCAAGTTCAAGGGTCACTACTTCACAGGAGACTACGCTCAAATTGATGCAGAAGGATACTACTTCATCTTAGGTCGTTCTGATGATGTTATCAAGGTATCTGGTCACCGATTGGGATCTGCTGAAGTTGAAGCCGCAGTGAACTCTCATCCAAAAGTCGCAGAGACTGCTGTATGCCCATATCCACACCCTGTAAAGGGATCTACGATTTTCGCATACGTCACTTTGATGACTGGAGTAGAGGAAACACCCGAATTGAAGAAAGAGATTCAGAAACACGTCCGAGCAGTCGCTGGGCCTGCAGTTTATCCTGAAATCATCTTGTTCACCTCGGCATTACCAAAGACACGATCTGGTAAAATTATGCGACGAGTCTTGAAAGCAATCGCAACCCAAGGAGATATCGGTAACACAATGACGTTAGCGAACCCAGAAGTTGTCGAGGGCTTGATTGAAGACCGCAAGAAATTAGGCGAAATTAAATTCTAAGTTTCTAAACTCTATATTTTTATTTTTTTTATCTCTGTGATGCAGAAGTAAGTTATCGTATTCTCACTAATTTTCATTAAATACTGATCATCTTTGATAATCATAATAATATTGAAGGAAGTGCGGTTACACCCAGTGAAGGGTGCTACGATCCTGTGAGAAAAAAGTCGAGGGCTTTGAGTAAAAAAAAATAATTTTTTTGGTGATTAGCTTCATGAGGAGCTTGATGCATGTTTAAATTGATAAGGAATATTAAGCAACACCAAGATCGTCCAATGCTTTCATAACATTTTCAACATACATCAACGAAGGACCCCCACCCATAGTAATCGCAACTTCACAAGCTTCGAGTATTTCTTGCCTGGTAGCTCCTAGTTCTACAGCATTCTTGACATGCCATGGGATGCACCTATCACACTGGGCTTTCACCGACACTGCAATTCCAATAAGTTGTTTAAATTTTCCTGACAATACACCAGGTTTTTTTCCTTGTTTCGATAAATTCATATACGCTGACATGAAGTCAGAGTCTTGCTGTCTCATATTCACCAGATGTGTATTTATTCTCTTCAATACTTCTTTTTGATCTTCCATTTTTTAATTCACACCAATAAGTTTGTCAAATCCGTCGCGATTTTAGTATTTTGGATTCCGAATTGATATCTTAGATTTTAAATCCTGTCCCAAAGTTTCTGCACAGCATCTTCTGTTTTTTTAATTATAGGTTTCATCGCTTCTGGGTCCGCAAATCCTACTTCAGCAGCCATTGCCATTGTCGAGGTGTACGCTAGAACAACTTTTTCTTCATCTTCGAACACAATAAAACTACATGGGAAGAGAAGAGCAACCTTCCACGATATGTCTAATGCGGCTTTAGCAAAAGCGGCCCTACAAGCTAATATACCTGTGTAGCGGGGGTACGAGTCCAACCCCAGTTTCATTTTGAGTAATTTATCAATTTCTTTGGTTACCATCACAGTGAATCCTTCTTCTGCTAGTAGTTTTTCAACTCTTGTCACAGCATCATCAAAGTTCATGTGTAATTCTTTTCTTAGGAAATCTGCCATATTTCTCACGTTTTTTTTTTTTGAAATTATTATAGTTAAATATTCTTTTAACTTACCCAAGATAAACCCACTTCTTTATTTTAAAATCTCTTTTTTACGTTCTGCGAATTATTTAACTGAAATAAATCCAAAAGATGAATTATTAGTCTTCAAGTACAAAAAATGTATTGGAATACGGTGGGATCGAGATTCGTTGGTGTACTCTTTTGGTGCAGTACCTGCATGGAAAGATCATGGGACGAATCTTGGAAGCCATCGTAATTCAAGGTGATATTGGTAAAACAATGACTTTAGCCAATCCTGAAGATGTCGAGGGCTTGATTGAAGACCGCAAGAAACTCGGAGAAATCAAGTTCTAAGTTTCTAAACTCTATTTTTTTTATTTTTTCCAATTTTTTACGTTTGTATAACTACTTTTAATAAGTCGTGCTTTTTGCATCGTATCTCAATATGTGTCATTTAAGAAATAATATTGTAGCATTGACAAACATCACAGATTTATCAGCCCTATTCACTTGTATTGTCTTATGAATAAGGATCCTAGGGATATCGTACGAGAGGGATATGACGAAATAGCTGAACATTATGATGATTGGAGTAGACCAAGCTCAGAACTCAGTAATGAAGATGAATTTGATGAGTTCCTGAGTCACTTAGAATCCGGTAGCCATATCCTAGACGTTGGTTGCGGATCCGGCGTAGTTACCCGATATCTTATCGAGAAAGGCTATCAAGTAACAGGCATTGATATCTCTCAGAAAATGCTTGATTTAGCTAAACATCGTGTACCTGAAGCGACCTTTAAGATTGGAGATATGACCAAACTAGAGTTCGATGATAGTTCATTCAATGGCATCGTTTCAACATATGCAGTCTTTCATATTCCGAGATCTGAACATTCCAAACTCTTTCTGGACTTTCGTCGAATTCTTAAGAAGAGAGGAGTCCTCTTATTCAGTGTAGGAGCAAATCCTGAAGGTACTGATGGAGTATGGGACTGGGATGTTGGGAATGGTGTTCCTATGTTCTGGAGTTTCTATAGTCCGGAGAAGACTGTTGAATTACTCAAGTCTGCAGATTTCGAGATCATTTTCGAAAGAAGTGTTGAAATTCGAACTGAGACTGATATTGAAACTCATTACTGGATTCTTGCAAGAGCCAAGTAAGGTGATACAGTGTGATACTCAAACACTCGGAGAAATCAAATTCTAAGTTTCTTTATTCTATTTTTTACAATATCTATAGAGTTTCTACTGATTGTAAGACACAAATTTCGTGAGTAAACCATGAGCGTATTTTAGCTTATTCCTAATAGGAATGTTTTGTGGACATTTTTCCTCACATAATCCGCATTCTTTACATGCTGTAGTATTATTTCCTACTTTTTCAGGATTCAACCCAATTTCTCCCCAGTTTTCATCTGGAAATTCTTTTACTAAATCGGAGTGAGTTTTGTTCAACATGGTATAATATATCTTAGCATATTCCCATGAAATCGCATCAGTAGAACTTTGAAATAATTGTTTGAAAATGAAAGGAATGTTCACATTCTGAGGACATGGAAGACAATATCCACACCCCGTACATGGGACTTCGGAGCTTCTTTTGTAGAGGTCTCGAATAGATTCGACACGTTCAGATAAGGGTCCCAAATAATAAGGTCTATGATCTGATGCAAGAAAAATGTTATCATCAATCATCTGTTTCGTATTCATTCCTGATAGTGCACACGATACATGAGGATGACTCCACACAAAATTTAAGGCTACATCTACGAGATTTTTCCTGTTTGGACTTAATAAATTGGTATGAGATGCAGGAGGTGGTAAAGATAGTCTTCCACCTCCATTTGGTCCCATAATATTCACCCCCAATCCTTTTTTACCTGCATAAGCGATTATATCATGATTTGTTGGATCTAGAATATTATATTGTACGAGCATTACTTCAAAAAAGCCCGTATCAATTAGCCTTTTTATATTTTCAGGAGTATCATGACTGGAAAATCCGATGTGACCAATTTTACCTTCTTTTTTTGCTTGTTGGGCCTGTTCAATAAGCTTTAGCTTTAGTGCAATATTTTGGTATCTGTTCCAACTTAACCCATGGAATAAATAGACATCAATTTTGTTTACACCTAATTTTTTGCATTGTACATTAAGAAGACGACGATAATCTTTGGATTCTTTCACTTCTGGTAACAATAATTTTGTTTCGATAAACACTTCATCGCGATATCCATCTTTCAGCGCTTTTCCTAATACAAATTCGCTTTTTCCATTATGATATAGATAGGCTGAATCCATATAATTCACTCCATTATCAATAGAATGCCTAATTAACTCAATTGCTTTTTTCTCATTAATAACTGAAATTCCAGGTTGAAGTGTTGGAAGTCGCATACATCCATATCCAAGAATTGAAACTTCTAAACCGGTTTTACCCAATTTTCTATATTTCATTTTCATCATTGTCATTCGTTTAGAAATAATGGAATGATTGAATTACTCATTAAAAAAACCGAATTATACAAATTTATACTAAGTGTACAAAAATAAAGTGACGATCACTTTGGGAAACTCGGAGAAATCGAATTCTAAGTTTCTAAACTCTATTTTTTTTATTTTTATTCTTTTGGGCACCCATTACAAAATCCATTCCGTTCTTGTTTTCTGAGAGAATTCTTTCAAGAGCTCTAGACATTTGCAAAAATGAAAATAAAAAAAAGAAAAAAACTTAAAAATTGAATTATTACCCAAATAACGGGGCAAGCAATGCAAATAGGGCAAAAACAAATGTCACCCATAACCACGCATTAATCTCCTTGATTTTGCCTGAGATTACTTTTATAAACACATGAAGGATAATTGCTATCACAATTCCCCAGGTTATCGAATAAGTGAATGGGATAACGACTAAAGCTGCAAAAGCGGGAATTGATTCTTCCAAATTACTCCATTCAATACTGGCTAATGGTTTAAACATCAAAACACCTAGCAATACCAGTACGGGGGAAGTAGCATAGCTTGGAATTACTGCTAATAGTGGACTAAAGAACATAAACGGTAGGAAACACAAACCTGTTATTATTGCGGTTAAACCTGTTCTTCCTCCTTGCTCAACTCCTGCAGCACTTTCAATATATGTTGTGGCATCAGAGGTTCCAAAGACTCCCGACATCATTGTTGTCATACTATCTGCAATTAATGTTCGTTGAAAACGCTGTGGATTTCCATCTTTATCAAGTAATCCACCAACTTCAGATACACCTATGAAAGTTGATACACTGTCGAAAAGATCTGTAAATGCAAGTGTAAAGATTGGTATTACTACGATTGGTTCTGCGATCACTAGACTATAGATAGACGTAAGATAATCGACTTTAAAGAACGTACTGGTATCAGGTAGGCTAGGGACGAAGGAAGCCCAAGTTAAATCCATGGGTACAAAACTGTCATCGATGTATG
>JAEOTN010000277.1 GCA_016839865.1 Promethearchaeota archaeon
AGCAGGTGCTTCTGGATGTACTAGAATAGTAGCATCAGGATGCGTCTCTTTAGCTTGTAGCACATCTTCTACAGAATACAGGTTATGAACATAGCAATTCCCTTCAGGGGGAATAATATCCATAGGAATTCCGGTTTGTTTAGAAACATAATCTCCAAGGTGTTTGTCAGGTCCAAAACCGATTTTAGGAGCATTAGTTTGTTGTTGAATGTATTTTACTACTTTTGCTGCATTAGAACTTGTACAAACTATATCTGTCATTGTCTTAGATTCCGCAGTTGAATTGATGTAGAGAACTATGGGAATGTTAGGATTCTTCTTTTTGTATTCTCGAATCATATCAGCTTTCAGATAGGAAGCCATATTGCATAAAGAGCCTTTTCCAGGAAAATGAATTCGTTTATTTGGATTTAGAACTTTCGCAGTTTCAGCCATGAAGCGTACACCTGCAAAGATTATATTGCTCTGTTTAGCATTTACAACTTTTTTTGCTAATCCTAATGAATCCCCGAGTAAATCAGCAACAAGTTGAACTCCCTCACGTTGATAGTTGTGTGCAAGTATTAATACATCTTTTTCTTGTTTGAGGGCAAGAATTTCAGAGATAAGAGATTGATCCTTCTGAGGTAATTTCTTAATATAATATTCATTTGAAAAAGGCATTTATATCTCTACCAATGTGTTAAAAAATAAAAGAGAATCGATTATGGAAAACTCAGAGCGGTTTTCCACAATAGGGACAGAATCGAATTTCAGTTCCGCAATGACCGCATGCATGTCCACCAGTTGATTGTGTGGTTACAGCCCCCCCTGTTGGCGAACTTGAAGCTCCACCTGTTGGTATTTGTGGTAGAATTCTATGAGCATGTTTCTTCTGTTCAGCTGCATCATCTTCTTTAACCCAACCAGGGGAAGTAGATGGTTTTTTCTCGACCGGTGCTTTGGTTAGAGCAGCTTCCTTGACATCTTTCATCGGTACAGCTGGTTTTCTCTTCATATCCTCGTTTCTTCGAATAGCCTCTTGACGAATAAACCCTACACTTTTTGCAATTTGGTAAGGGTTAAGATTAGGAATTGGTAATGTAGAGATCACCCATGCAACGATTGAATTTGCATTTGGTGGATCATCCCCTGTATTATCGTGAAATACTTTACTATCCAGTATATCGTTTCCTTTCGCCAATCGAACGCCCCATACTTTTCCTACCTTGCCAAGCTGGACCATATAAGAGGAACCGGGTATCCCCAAGGGAGCCGACAGTGGTATAAAATCTTTAGTCATTTTCTTTCTCCAGTACTATTGTTTTGATTTTTATACAAATATTATCTAATAAATGAACTACTACACCTAAGCGATCATTGATCCACCAATCGATTTTTATTTACGAGCTTCAAGCCTACTTACACTAAACAAAGAAGATCGATTTTAGGTGATCCAGATATGGGAAAAGTCATTCTAGATAAAGCAACATATAGATTAATTATTGCATCGTGTGTAAGATTTGCAAATGCACGAATACCGGAAGATGATTGGGGAGAAATTTATGGTATCTTAATAGGTTATATAGATAAACGCAAAAACATCATTATAACAGAAGCTTTTCCCATGACTCATACCATGCAAAAACAGTACCTATTAAAAGTCAGTTACGATGATCCCGATTACGTGGATGCAGTTTTAATCGAGGAGGAAGCATATTCACGCGAACCACCCCAATTTATTGTTGGCTGGTTCCATTCTCATCCTGGTATTAAAGTCATGTTCAGTTCAGATGATATTCGAAATCAACTCGGATTCCAAACGAATAATCCACTTGCATTTGGCCTTGTATTTAACCATGTCCGATTAGTACGTCAGGTAGAGATTGCATTGCGAAAGGGAGATCCAGTAACTCCTTTGCATAATGATGTAGGATTCAAAGTATTCCGATTAAAAGATCCAAATAAAGGAACTCAAGCGTCGTATGTGGATGTCGATTTTGAGATAAAAGATGTCTCAATAACACCTGAATTTGTTGATGAAGCAAAAAATATGGTTACGGAAGTTACAAGATTGCTTCCACCTGGAAATCTCGTAGAGTATACAAAGAAGAACATCAACATACAAATAGCTAAAGTCAAAGAAGTCTATTCTGGAACTGAATCGTATATCAAAACTCTAGTTAAGAAAGGAGAGACATCACGAATATCAAAAGTGATTGATACGCAGCAAAGAGAAATGGAACGCTTGATAACGCCTATGAATCACGATATTAAATTATTAAGCGAATTTATGCTATATGTGGAATACAAGGAGAGGGGAGAAACCATAAACGGAATGAACCAGTTGATTAAAGACTGGGAGAATTTCGTATTGCAAATAACTACGGACTTTAATAATCTAAAAGCGCGATTTTAGAGAGATAGGTGTACATAATGACTAAATTATTCTTTGTTGTAGGAAATTCAGGGAGTGGTAAAGATACTTTAATTCAAGAAGTAATTGAGATGTATCCTAAGGAACTAAAATCCATCAAAATACCAGTCCGTGTGATTACACGTCCTCCTTCTCCTGAAACAGAAGATTATGAATCTATTGATGAAGAAACTTTTCTGAAATGGAAAGATGAGGGTAAATTTGCATTAACTTGGTATATCTATGGATTGCATTATGGAATTCGATCTGAAATATTAGAATGGATGTTGAATGGTCATCCTGTAATTATTAATGTAAGTAGAAAAATAATTGAAAGTGCCCGTAAAAAGTTTGAAAGTTTGAAAGTGATATTTGTACATGTCCCATTTGAGATTACATCTGCCAGAATTAAGGAGAGGGGTCGCGAAGATGAACAGGCTATGAAAGCACGGTTGGAACGAGCACGAAAAAATCAAAATCTTCCAAGTGCGGACTTCGTTGTTGACAATAGCGGAGACTTGAAAACAGCAGCAAAAACTATGTTAGATTATATTTTGTCGGTTTTAAAATAATGGATCTCCTATCTTATAAACTGCAATACACTTAAATATTCGTCACACTTCTTATTTGTAGGACAAAATTTAGGTCAATTTTTTATGAATAATGAAGTACTTCTTAGATCAAAGGTTTGGGAGATCCTTAATACAATCCAAGCTAACCAATTGTACGTTCACTCATCAGTAATGAAGTTTAAGATAAATGCAGAGGGAATGGATTCAGAAAATGTTGCGATTCTCTTCCAAAATGAAGATTTCATATCCAAGATTCGGAAATATTTTAAATCCAACAAATTAACTATCGATGAAGTGGTAACTGAGGAAGAAAAACCGGAAAAGAGATCGAAAAAGAAATCCCAGAAGAAGACAAAAAGTAAGAAAACTGCAACATTAGAGCTACCTGAAATTCTCACGATCACCATTTTAAATGCTTTGGTTCCCAATTCAGCCATGTTACTCATTGGAGGGCATGGTGGTGGTAAATCGACATTAGTAAAGCATCTAGGAAGGATGTTTACAGGGCTTTCAATGGCAGCTACTGAGGACTGCATAATTCGGGCTCACCCTCAATTAACTGAGGAAAAAATGATTGCAACTCTTAACATCGCAAAACTCTTACAATCGGGAGAGGAGGAAGTTTTATGGAGAACTTTTACGACGTCATTTTGGAAAATTTTGGATGAAGTTAATCGTTTATCTCCCTACGCACAAAATATGCTACTTTCTATGTTAGCTGAGGGGAAGGTGAAATATTACGATAAAGTATATCCAACGGATAAATATATCTTGTACGCAACCCTAAATCCAGGAGATATTGGAACTTTTGAGATGTCTCCCCCATTTCTTGACCGATTCTCAATTTCTGTATATATCAGTATGCCGACTACACACGATTTATCCATAATATTAGAGAGTAAAGATGATAAATTACTTGGTTATGATGAATTGGTGCAAGTGCCTGCAATTTTCACAAAAGAACAACTTCTGAGCATTTGGTTCATGGTTGATAAAGTTCAAGTAGGAAAACCTGCAGAAAATTTCATCCATTCCATTGTCCGTGAGTTTACTTTATGTGAAAGAATCGATAAAGGGAACTCTGATTATCTCACTCCTGAAACAGGATTATGTACAGGATGCCATTTCAATTTAGCAAAATTAGTATGTAACAAAGTAGTTTCCATCCTATCAGTTCGGGTAGCAAAAGATCTATTAAGGTATTCGAAAGCATTATCTTGGTTATTAGGATTTAATGATGTCCGAATCGAGACGATTTCAGCTCTTGCACCATATGTGATCTCTCATCGTGTGAAATTCGTGAATCGACAACTCAATGAGAAACCGTATTGGGGAAATAAATTCAAGTTTACAGAAGATCTGATTGAAAAAGCGAAAAAAAGGTTCATCAACAGAGAGAGAAGCTATGAGATTCTAGACAGTTTTCGAGAAGGAAATGGTACACGAGGAGATTACGACTATTTGAAGGGTTTTCAAAGTAGTGACCTTATTACGAAAATTGATTTAATTCCATTAGCTGATTCCCTTAATAACCCAGATTATATACGAACTGTAAAATTGATTCAAAAATACCGAAACGTGCAGAATTTAGATCGATTAGTAGAAATAAACGAAATGCTTCAAACAAATTTGACATTCCCCAATCGTGGAGAGCTGATAAACATCATCGGGAATGCTCTCAGAGAATTAACTTATTGGGCTAGAGATTTTCGATTCCAACATTGGGATGTAGTTCGATATACAATTTCGAGCAATTTTATGAGTTTCTCCAAAGCTTTGGAAGAAAGTACAAAGAGACAAAGCACGATCCAGCTCCGAGAAGCTGATTTGTTCTTGGAAATCAATGTAACGGGCGTAGAACCCAACTCTTTGGTTCAAATTAATTGTCATGGTGGACGTAAAGCTATAAATCTACGGAAAATATTGGAGGAAACCTACCCAAAAGATGAATATGATGTCACATTATCCACAGAAGAGTTTATAAGTTCCTTAAGCCAACCCATGTCAACTCAGACTTTAGAAAATAATCCAAAACCTCCAAAGGGAATTGGATCAAGTGATTTGGATGTAGATGATTTAGTGGATGATATTTTGAAAGATGAAGATTGAGGTATATCCAATGGGAGAAAGAAGAAGAGCCCCGCCTAGAATACAACCTTTACGTCGTAAGAAAAAAGGCAGAAGACGGTTCCCCCCCCGATATAGAGAAAAGCCTAAGAATCCAATGCACTACGGTAAGGAAGCAAAATTCATCAATTACTCAGAGATTGATGATTATTTTAATGATTTATTAGACATCACCCTATCTGAGACAGATGAGAGTAATTTACTAACTGGTAGAGATGCATGGGATAGAGCTATGCTCCATTTCCATACACCTGCAATCCCTGATCCCACTTTTGCTTTTGATAAATCTAAAATAATTGGTTTTTTCATAGAACTGGATACTTGGGCAACAACAATGAATCTATCAAACGCTCCTGATAGCTTACCAGAGCCACAGTTATTCGACTTCTACAATATTCTTGCTCTTCATGAGATTTCTCACTACATAGTATGCCCTTATGATGCGATTACAAACGCCCGTTTAATCAAAGCAACGATAAAACACATCCCAACAAGACTCAGTCCTATAGTGGTCAATTTCTTTGCAGATCTTATTGTAGATTTCAAGTTATTTAGGAAGAAACCCAAAGAGATGGAATTCCAACTACGGGAAACATTGAAGATGAGTGATTCCGTGGGAAAATCAAAAGATGAACCAAAGCACAGCAATTTTTTTAAAGTTCTAATAAAGTGCTATGAGTTGATGTGGAATCTTAATTTTGATTTATCAAAGGAAGAATATGAGGAAGTGACTCCTATTGCGGAAAAGATATCTGAAATAATTTTGAAGGATTTTGAGGATGAATCCCTTTGGGAGAAAAAAATACGACGTGTAGCAAGATTATTGAAAAATATAATTGATGTAGATTTCCCACGATCTACTATAAAATTGAAAATTGAAGAATACAAAGATGTTCCAACTGCTCCAGGAGCAGAAAATGCTCAGTATCCTGTTCAAATCCCCCTTGATGTTCAAGTCATTCAAGGGAATCCACTAGAAATAAAAGTAGGTCCAAAAAATCCTCAAAACACTAATAAGAGAAAAAAAAAAGAACCTGATAATGAAGATATAAAGAGTGCTGAACAACTCGCTGAAGAGATGACTTTAGAAGAATATGTAAAGGTAAATCAAGTAATGGGGTTTGTTCCCAAACATGATGTAATCGCAACCTATTATCGAGGATTATCAAAAAATCTGATAAAATTCAAAATTGTCGGTAAACGCCCATCAGGCTCTATACCCATAGGAATTGAACCGTGGGTTATCGGAGACCCTATTGAAAAACTTGATATTCTTCAATCGATGTTAGTTTCCCCCAAAATCATACCTAATATCACCACACGCAAATGGATTTATAGAGAAGGACCAGGAATCGAGATTGAGAAACGATTACCTGACATGATGATTGTAATTGACTCTTCGGGTTCAATGGATTGGACATTTGATCGTGGAAAAAAAAATAAGAGTCCCTATCATCTCGCATTAGTCGCATCGTTTGCAGCTTTGCAATATGGGATACAGAAAGGAATCAAGATCGCTGCAATCAATTTCAGCGAGAATATTTTTAAACAAAATTGGACGACCAATCCTAGATTAATTGAAAATGTGTTATTGAAATACCAAGGAGAGGGAACAGAGCTGCCTACTTATGATATTAAGAGAATGTGTCGAATAGGAGAGCGGAATTCGATGGTCTTATTAATTACTGATTTTGAGATATATAATTGGGAAATTGCATACCACGATATTTTGGAAATACTCAATATGGGAAATAAACTTGTTAGTTTCTTCATCGGAGGGCAAAAATCACTATTGAACACCCCAGATTTCGTAGAGTTGACAAGTTTGGGAGCAGTATTCCATCCTGTAAAAAATATTCAAGATTTAGTTGGATTGGTAATCAAAGAAGTTCAAAATGTATATGGTTAAAAATCAGCAGCTTGATTAAGTTTCGATGCATTTCTCTCTGTTCTAATTATCAGAATGATTTTTCATAGCTTGTGTTATTCTCTCTGAGGCAGATACTTCTTGTTGAAAAGGCTCTGTTTTAGCTTTTAAATAGACAATTTCTAGTAAAATGAATCCAATTAGAAATCCTGTACTCACACCTAAGCCAATTATTGTGTTGATAAGGTTATTTTTCTGATAGTACAATTGAGAACGTAAGAAATCAATATAATCGGGATCTACTCCTTCTTCCTGCTGTTTATCAATAGTTCTCTCTAAGGAATTGATATTGTAAATTTTGACAACAGTTGCAGAAATACACACCAAAGTAGCACTGCTACATAAAAATAGTGCAAAAAATAGAATGGTACCATACGCATTCCCATGCTTGCTATGATCAGATTCCATGTTTTCCCCTAAGGAACAAATGACAAGATCGTATATTTTAACGTTCCGATCTTTTAAATTTGAAATCTAAGTTGTTTAGATGTTATCAAGATGTTATCATGATTTTTACGAAAGAGCCTATCTTGTTATTATGTAGAGTACAAATGACTAATATCGGATTCCTTGGTAACGTGAATGTTGGTAAAACAAGTTTACTCAAATTATTTGTTGAGTATTCTACCCAAAAGAAGACATGCTCCATAATCAAGAGTGATTTTAGCGGAGAAAGCACAGCTTATGATGAGGATATTCCTGTAACCACCAAAACAATCCATCCCAACCGAGTGTATTTTTCTGATAAAGATAACCATAATCACACTTTATTTGCTCCTGGTGGTGATAAAGAAAGGGCTGTAGTTCGTATGGGGATTATAACTATCAGCAGAATCGCTAAACAGATGGTTGCAGTTTTCTCATTGAATCAAAATTTACAGGAGCAACTTGAGTTTTTCAGTTCTGTCCGTCACATACCACGCGATATTTATGTTTGTTTAAATAAGTACGATTTAGTGGATAAGAACGAAGGCTTAAAATTGGCTCAAAACTGGGAAATTGTCGTGAAAAATTACTTTATTAAACGAAAGATCAA